>JAYPYN010000160.1:557-5014 GCA_038154605.1 Balneolaceae bacterium | reverse complement strand
GCAAATTCGTTTGTTCGGTGGATGAAAGTAAGTGATATGGACTTGATCGTTACTCACCCTGACGGATATGATTTATCATCCGAAATAATGGAGGGCGTTCGATTTGAGCCAGACCAGTTGAAGGCTTTAGATGGGGCTGATTTTGTATATGCCAAAAACTGGAGTAGTTTTTCTAATTATGGGCAAGTATTAAGTAAAGATGCGAGTTGGATGATCACACAAGACAAGATGAAATATACCAACCAAGCAAAATTTATGCATTGCCTACCAGTTCGTAGAAATGTAGTGGTAGAAGATAAAGTGCTAGAAAGTTCGGCGAGTATTGTAATTGATCAGGCCGCAAATAGAATTGTATCCATGCAAACAGTGCTCCATAGCATCTTAAAAGGCATGTAGAAATGAAAGATCTAAAAGTAATAAAAATAGGTGGAAAAGTAGCGGAAGATGATCAAACTCTAGATCGTTTTTTAAGGGATTTCCATCAGATCACAGGTCCAAAAATATTAGTGCATGGAGGAGGCGTACTTGCCACACAACTATCAGAACAAATGGGCTTAGAAACCCAAATGATTGATGGAAGAAGAATCACTAACGCTCAAACACTGGATGTGGTAACAATGGTGTATGGTGGTTTAATCAACAAACGCTTGGTTGCTAAACTCCAAGCTGTTGGGCAGAATGCAGTAGGACTAACCGGCGCTGATTTAAACATCATACAAGCAAAAAAAAGAAGCACACACCCTATAGATTTTGGATGGGTTGGGGATGTTGAAAATGTGTATACACATTGGTTTAATCAATTTCTTGACCACGATGTTGTTCCCGTAATTGCCCCATTAACGCATGATGGGAAAGGCCATATGTTAAACACAAATGCTGATAATATGGCGGGATTTATATCGGCTGAATTAGCAAACATTTATTCTGTTGAACTTATTTTTTGTTTCGACCGACCTGGTGTTATGCATGGAGAGGACGTAATCCACACCATGGATATGCCTCTTTATGAAGAATTAAAAACGAAAGAAATTATCTCTGATGGCATGATTCCTAAGCTTGATCTTGGCTTTCAGGCGTTGGAACATAACGTAAATAACGTGGCGATTAAGCATGTACAAGATGTTCTAATCGAACAAACAGGTACACAATTAGTTTTATGAAAGAAATAACAAAAAATGCCTTAGACTTGCTTTGCAGGCTAATTGAAACTCCTTCTTATAGCGAAGAAGAACACGATACGGCCGCCATTTTAAATGAGTACTTAACTTCGAAAGGGTATCATCCACAACAAAAAGGGAATAATGTATGGGCACGGGGAAATCATTATGATGCCACCAAACCAACCTTATTACTCAATTCTCATCATGATACTGTGCATGCAACCAGTAAATGGATCAACGATCCGTTCAAGGCTAACTTACTAGAAGGTAAGCTTATTGGGTTAGGAAGTAATGACGCTGGTGGACCTTTAGTAAGTTTATTACATACCTTTATTGAATTAGACAAGAAAGAGCAGCCTTATAATCTGGTGTTTCTTGCAAGCGCCGAAGAAGAATCGTCTGGAAAAAACGGGGTTCCTATTGTACTTGATGACCTAGGAACTATTGATGTTGGTGTGGTTGGGGAGCCCACCTCCATGGACATGGCGATTGCAGAACGCGGATTGGTTGTGTTGGATTGTATTGCCCACGGAGAAAGCGGTCATGCGGCTAGAGGAGAAGGAAAAAACGCCATTTATTTAGCTATGAAAGACATCGAATGGTTCAAAAGTTACCGCTTTGAAAAAGAATCGGAGGTGTTAGGAGCTATAAATATGACGGTTACACAAATAAATGCAGGCAATTTGCATAACGTGGTTCCGGATGAGTGTAGTTTTGTGGTGGATGTGCGCCCCAACGAATATTATTCGAATGCAGAAATGGTTGATTTTATAAAAGAGCAGGTGAATTGTGAGGTAACTCCTCGATCTCTCCATTTAAACGCATCTGGAATTCAGGCCACTCACCCTTTGGTACAACAAGCAGTAGCACTTGGCATTCACACGTATGGATCAAAAACAATGAGTGATCAAGTTCACATGCCGTTTCCAACCATTAAAATGGGTCCCGGTGATACTAGAAGATCGCATACCGCCGATGAATATATTTATGTGGAAGAGATTGATGCAGGCATCCAAATTTACCTTCAATTATTAGATGGGTTAGAACTATGAGCGGAAAAAAACTTTGGGATAAAGGAATAGTAACGGACACCTTCATCGAAAAATTTACGGTAGGTAGAGATCGTGAATTTGATCTACAGCTTGCAACATTCGATGTTCAAGGGAGTTTGGCACACATCAACATGTTGCAAAGCATTGGGTTGTTAGAGGCAGAAGAACTTGAAATCCTGGAAGATGAATTACGCACCATCGACAAAGAGTATATTCAAAAAGGAATATTCGAAATTGAAGAAGGGGTAGAGGATGTGCATTCCCAAATCGAGTTAATGTTGGTTAGGAAGTTAGGAGATGTAGGTAAAAAAATTCATGCTGGGCGATCAAGAAACGATCAAGTGCTTGTTGACTTAAAATTATTTTTGAGAGCTGAGCTTCATGAAATTGTGGAGTTAACCAAGAAATTATTCGATACTCTAATTAACAGAAGTGAAGAAAATAAACATCACCTTATGCCAGGTTACACCCATACACAGGCAGCTATGCCATCCAGTTTTGGGCTCTGGTTTGGTGCATACGCCGAAAGTTTAGTCGATGATCTTACAGTAATGCAATCGGTGCGGTCTATGGTACATCGCAATCCATTGGGATCTGCCGCAGGCTATGGATCTTCATTTCCTTTAAATAGAGCACTCACCACAGAATGGTTAGGGTTTGATAGCCCAGCAATAAATGTGGTGTACGCCCAAATGGGGCGCGGTAAAACGGAGCAGTTTTTTGCTTATGGATTAGCAGCAATTGCTGGAACATTAAATAAATTAGCAGCGGATGTATGCTTATACAATAGCCAGAACTTCGGATTCATTACCCTTCCGGATGAATTAACAACGGGATCAAGTATTATGCCGCATAAGAAAAATCCGGATGTGTTTGAGCTTATTCGAGCCAAAACCAATAGCCTATTGGCGCTCCCAAATAGCATAGCGATGATGATATCCAATTTAACTTCGGGGTATCATAGAGATTTTCAACTTTTAAAGGAGCTTTTATTTCCTCAGATGAATGAAATTAAGTCATGTTTAGAAATTACAGAATATGCGATGGCGAAAGTGTCGGTGAATGAGCATATCCTAAAAGATTCGAGGTATGATCTTATCTTTTCTGTGGAAGCGGTAAATCAATACGTGTTAGAGGGAATGCCTTTTCGAGAAGCCTACTTACTAGTAGCTAAGCATATACAAGATGGAACATTTATTCCACCCAAAGAACTAAACCACTCGCATCTAGGAAGCATAGGGAATTTAGGAAATGAAGAAATTAAGGCAAGAATGGAGCAGGTATATGCCTCATTCGCTTAACTGTAGCTCTAGGTTTTGAGAGATTGGATATGCCAGTACCTTGCTGAATGAGTTTTTTTGATGAATATATGATGAAAGTGGTTTGATGGCTCTCCAGAAACATTTAAATATTGAGCTAATAGACTTGGGTAAAGCCAATTTAACTGATTTTCAGCCTCATATTAAATTAAATGGTAAAAAAATACTTGTCAATGTTTTTGATTTTGGAAAGTTACCTTTGATTTAAATAAATGAAATTTAAAATCCGAGTTTTTTATAATTCAAAAGGATAAGTTGATTTTTTTACTATGCGGTCTTGCATCAAAATAATTTTTAAAGAATAATTTAATAGTCAAATCCAGTACTGATAAATATATGGTCTTTAAGGTTTTAAATTTTTAGAAAAAATTAAATAATTTATCCCTCATCTTCAGGAATAGGCTCTCCATTCATAAATGCCTCAAATGCTCCAACAGGCGCAAAATCTATATTGATAGTTGAAAAGTATCCTTTTCTTCTCCAGAGGCGAACAGAATCTGTCCCCTTTTTTTCTAACCATTCACGAGTAACTTGTTTTCTTTCTTTTAATCCTAAAACATCTACTAATAGCCATTGACCTAACGCATCTTGACCATATCTTTTGCCATTCTCATCATATTCAGTATTACTGCCAGACTGAAAATTTTTCATATTATCTCCAGTAAGTAAAGCAGGGATTTTTTTTCCGTTAGGAAGTATTAAATGAAAACGAACTTCGGGTTTTGATTGTTTTGATCCCTTTAGTTGATTTCTTACATCTATTATAGATAAAATATCTTTAGTAAAAAAGTGAGGGTTTATATTATGAAATTCTTTTGGGATTGGAATATAGACTTCATTTAATGGTCTTGGAATATTACTGTTTTTGTTTTTAGGTGCTGCATTCCAAGCATTTAGACCGGACTTTTCTTCAACCTCTTTAGAAT
>JAYPYN010000160.1:0-547 GCA_038154605.1 Balneolaceae bacterium | reverse complement strand
TTGGGGTTTATTGATTAGGTTTAAATAGGCTTCTAAAAGGAAAGAAAAAGGGTCATTAATTATTTTTACATCAAACGTTTTTAGTAAAATTGATTTGTATTTATTTGAATCGAATTTTTGCCAAATTTGAGAATCTCCAAAAGTATATTTGTAATCTTTATTTCCATCAGACCAAGTAAAAGCTGTCTTTGATTTATTAAAGTCGCCTAAACTTGTTAAATCAATCAAAGGGTATGCACATTCATTAATAGTAAAACTTCCCTTGTCTCTTGTTACATAATGATAAATATTATTGTTTTCTTTTAATCCAAGACGTTCATAATCACTCAATACTCTTTCATTTCTAATCTCGGAAATTTTGTATGCTAAATCTGCAAGATTATTTTTATGGACATTTATTTCATTCTGATAACGTTTTAATTGCATTACCTTTTGGAAAGATGGCTGACTACCCATCCAAGTTTTTAAACCGATTCCAACTCTTTTATCGCCAAAGACGGATAAAATATCGTGAGGTGTATTGCCTATATCAACATTTTGACCATTT
>JAYPYN010000159.1:3104-5016 GCA_038154605.1 Balneolaceae bacterium | reverse complement strand
AACTCCAAATTTTTATATACGTGAACCCATTGATGGTTGGATACCAGCAATCATAAATGAAAGAGTGGTAGATGAAGCTAATTTGTATCTTTAAGTGCTTGAATTAACGAGTAGATGAAAGTATTTTTTAAATGCAAAAAAATCACTACGTGATGCGTGATTTTATCAACTGTATATTTGTATCTGAGACACCATAGTTTTTAGCGAGAGTTTCCCATTGGCTCAGTGCATGTTTTGTGCGCTCTATGATATGGTGAATCTGTGTGGTCTTTAGGTTGGCTTCTGTTCCTAATTGTATCAAATGATCTACACTTGGTGCTTGTCCTTCTCCCATTACTAACATGCTTTGGTGTCCTATTGGTCCTGAAGAAAAAGTCAAATCATACGCTGGAGATAATTTCCATTCTCCTGTTTTATCCATTAAAAACGAAAAATTTTTACTGTGGTCATCTCTATTGTGAGACAAGACATTAAATACCGCTAATCGGTACATTTTTTCTACTTCACGAACATCTTTGGTCAGCGCAGATGTGAGAGCAATCAAATCTGAATAGTCTAAAGACGGTAATCTAAAATCGGCATGTAACAATCCACATACGGTATGTAGATGAAATCTTTCATTGCCTTTTCTTTCAAATCGTTGCGTAGCAAAATATCCGGCACCTATGGAAGATTCAAACAGATGCACAGGCATCATATTTATTCCTGCTTCTTTTGCCATCAGCGCATATACATATTCAATAGCACCGGCATCATTTCCATCTTGGGTATTGGCGAACTTCACTAGCCAATGCTCGTAATCATCTGTGAGCATATCTTTTCCTGAAATGATATGATCTTTGGATGTATTTACTCCAATCAAAGCTTTAGGGCGTGCACCTGCGGATGAACCATTTAACTCAATAAGCTCTTGTAATACTTCAGTGGCTTCTCCTTCTAACACTTCACGAGTTTGAAGTGAAACACTATCTAAATTGATTTCTTTTTGCTCTTCGGTAACAGTACTGTAATCTGGTTGATAGACCAAAGCACCCAGCCCTGTAAACCCCACAGACGCCAAGCGATCTAACGGAGAAAACTCTTCGGGCAGCAGATTTTGACTTTTTACATACCTGTCAAATAACAATCTTCCCCAACCATCGGGTAAACTATCGTTAAACACTCCAGGTAATCCCTCAAAAGGGTTGTAATCAAAAGATTGTAATCCATTCATCAGGGGTAATTTTAAAGGGGAAATTTCCAATCCTTTGGGGATGAAGCTGATATCATATTCAAAGTAGATTTTATAATCTCTAGTAGCCAAACGACCCACTGGAATCACTTCATCATCAAATTGGAGTCCTACTTTTACTTCTAAAAGAGAACTGTAATTGTTCATGTGCGCCACCCTCTTTTAGGTTTTTTATTATTTGTTTTTTTCAAGACATCATCAATTGATGAAAATTCATCGGCGTTGGATTCTGTAGCTTGAACAATTTTATCCAAGCAGCCTAAGGTCATTGCTAATTTGAAAAATGATTCTAAGGAAATACTGCCAATTTGCTCAAATTTTCGTAATGTAGATAAGCTAACGCCCGAACGCTCAGAGAGTCCTTTTTGGGTTAATCCTTTTTCAAGGCGTGAAGACTGCATATTCTTTGCAACAATCTTTTGAGCTTTGCTTGATGTTGTTAATGATATCATAAGAGTATTTATATCAAAATATATAAAATAAATACCATTATAGTATTACATAATAATAATGTTCAATTGTATGTATAAGAATATCACCTTCTGATAGATATTAAAAAGGGATATAAAACAGATTACTAAGGTTGACTCTCTATTCTGTAATAGCTTCCAAATGAAGTTTCATTTACTACTACTTGTGTTTCCAAACTATCCCATGTTATAATGTTGGTAGAATTCTTTA
>JAYPYN010000159.1:0-2986 GCA_038154605.1 Balneolaceae bacterium | reverse complement strand
GCATAATTAGGGCTCTCAAATGAATAATTTAATTCGAAATGCCTGAGAGGTGTAAAATTTTATTCCTTATACTTTTTCTATATGAAAACCATGGTTAACTCCATTTTTTCATATTATTTATCCCATTTCTTCGCTCGGACTCTCGTTAGACCACTATTTAAAACTAAACATTATGAAGATATATCTATCCCTTAAGCGAGTTACTCACCAATCAAATAGAGATAAAACCAATCATATTCAAGATAGTGAGATACACATAAGCTACTGGAGCTGCGAGAATCAAGGCATCAAAGCGATCGAAAAAACCTCCATGCCCAGGTAAAATATTGGAGGAATCTTTCATACTGGCTTTACGCTTCATTTTACTTTCTAGTAAATCACCAATGGGTCCAAATGTAGCCACTAATACGGCCATTGGTAATAGTTGGAGAAGCTCTAGGGGCATAGAAAGTGGCACAAAATAAAAAATAACCATTGCTCCAATTAAGCTTCCTACATATCCAGAAAAGAAGCCCTCCCAGGTTTTGTTAGGGCTGATATCTGGAGCTAATTTGTGCTTCCCAAATGTTTTTCCACCAAAATAAGCAAATACATCACTTCCCCAAACCATAAGAAGTAGCATAATACTCAAAACAAACCCATCTGTTGCCGTACCCATTTTATTAATCAAGGTAAAGCAGAGAAACCCTAAAGGAGCATATAGCGATGCAAATAATGTGGTGCTAAGTGTGATATGAGAGTATATTTGCCTACTAAAGGTTTGCACTGCGAAGAACAAAATCAATACAACTACTCCTATTTCAAAAGCATAAGGAATTGAATGGGACAGCATGATCAACAAACCCATACAATAAGGGAAAACCGAATCTGTTGGAGTACTACTATGTTCTAGAATTCGAATGATCTCATAGATAGTGAAAATACCGATTACAATAATGACTCCCTGAAAATACCATCCTCCTAACCAGATCATCCAAATGAATAGAATACCAGCAGGTACAGCAAATAGTATACGTTGTATAAGATTACTCAAAAGATTCTCCTTCATCATCTTCAAATTCAGAATTCTCCAATTCTTCCAAGGCTTTTCTTGCTTTCTTTTCAAATTCTATTGGAACATATAAATAAATAAGAGCCATATCCCCAACAATTAAGCTATAAGCTGTATCCCTTTTTGACAAAATATTGGATGGTATTTTTAAATTGCTTAGATAATTGCGGGCTAAGTTAATTTCAAACTCTAAACTACTTTCCAGTACACATACCCAATTATCTATATCGTTGGGTTTAGGATGATCAAATAAACTCATGGACTAGCTTCTGGTTTCATTCTATGTAAATAATATACTATCCCTGAAGAAATAATAATACTAACTGCAATTAGTTCCCAAGGCATTTCAGTTTCAGGGGTGATGCTTTCTTCTAACATGGCTGGATAAAAGGAACTTGCAATCACTTGGCCACCATTATTCACAAAATGTGCAACAATAGCTGGGATTAAACTATCTGAAATGTAGGTAAGATAAGCCAGCATTATACCAAGAAATGAAAGTGGCAATATATTATTGATTTGAAGATGGTAAGCTCCAAAGATGAATCCAGATACAATGATGGCGGTCCAAATCCCCCAATTTTTTTCGAACGATCTCTGAACATATCCACGAAACATAACCTCTTCGCAAATAGCAGGTACAATCCCAATGTGGAGAATACCTAAAATTAAGGCATTTTCTGAGTTTAAAAATTTGGTAATCACTTCCATCATAGATTCCTGCATTTCCACCATAAAATCAGGTGCAGGAACGAATGAATTCAACCATCCTAGAAAAATAACAGTTGGATATAATGTTATGGTTAAAACAACGGCTAATGCTGTTACTTGCCAAACATTTTTCGAGGTTTTGAGTCTGAGAAATTCTTTCCTTTTTCCCTTTGTTGCACTCATTTTTACAATTAATAATGTACCAAGTAACATTACTAATACCTGACCTGAAGTATTAGCCCACAGTAGTAAATCAATATTAGAAGCTATAGATTCTAATATTGCTAGAGTGTTTGTAATATCAGGAGCGGTTGCAAATGCCAAAACCAAACCAACAATAGCACCTACTAAATGAAACCCAACAAATGCAATGATTATCCAAAAAATGGCCATAAATGCATGAGAAAACCCATTCTTCTCTACAAAAGGAAGAGGCTTTGGAATACATATATTATTCAGATTTTGGTTTAATTCTTTGTTTGCCTCTTCCATGTATTACGGTATAGATAAATGTTACTCTTCTTCTGATGCAAAAACTTTTGCACCTATAATTCCTGAGATTAAATTTAAAATTCCAACAGCAACGATCCCAATGCCCATAGTCCATATTAAGGTTGAGATCGAACCAGGATCTGGAATAAAATTCATTGCCATTTCTAATTGTTCAGAAGGTAAATTTTGTGCTTCAAGGTTTCTGATAGACCAATCATACACGGCTAGATTCAATTCAGTGTCTATAAGATATTGCCAAATTAAACTAATTACAGTACTAAATAAAACGCCCATAACACCAGTTAAGAAACCAATTAGCGCACCTTTTCCAATGGGAAAAGTTATTTCATATTCTTTAGCAAAGTGACGAACAGCAAAAAAACCACCGATTGCTCCAAACAAACAAGAAAATGATCCAATTCCTTGTGCAAGTGAAAAATTTGCTCCAGTGGGCTCGCTATTAATGATCATATATTGGCTAACCAATACTAATACCGACATTAATAACCCAATAATTAAAGCCCCTATCGTTACTGATGTCCAGTAACTAGGCTGCGAATTCTGTTCCATATGTATCCTCCGAGTTTGTAATTGTTTTAAAAAATTCGTTGGTGATAAGCATAGCTATAGAAAGCCCAAATAAACTTCCTAGTATTAATCGACTTTCTAATGTATTCACCCATAAGCCCATTGCATTTCCTGCAATATCAATTGCATTTACACCTACTGTTA
>JAYPYN010000158.1:4639-5073 GCA_038154605.1 Balneolaceae bacterium | reverse complement strand
AGATTTTGGTACTTTCAGAAATCAAGCCATTGAATATTATGAGATAATACCAGATACAACAGATTCATTACAATTAGAAACATCCACCAACCCTTTGGTTGATCTATTAGGATTTGTTCAAAATCAAGTCCCTTATGTTTTTGGTTATGCTACAGCTGACGACACCGCACGCGTAATGCAAATGTTATCTGTGGAAGACATTGAACGCATGTTGCCTCGAAACACAACTATTCTTTGGGGAGCTAATAGTGTTGAATTTGGTGATGGTTCAAATCGATACGCTCTGTATGGTGTCAGTACAGATGTAGAAATGACTGGAGAAGTGATTGAAGAAGCATCCATTCAATTCGACCCTGTTTCCAATTCACCTGAGGTTGCGATGGGTATGAATAGTGATGGGGCAAGAATTTGGAGTAGAGTAACAGGCGCTAATA
>JAYPYN010000158.1:0-4629 GCA_038154605.1 Balneolaceae bacterium | reverse complement strand
CCTTTAAATATCTTAGAAGAACGAACAGTAGGGGCAACCTTGGGAGCTGCATCTATCAGTGCTGGCTTCAATTCTGTACGTACTGGACTTTTAATCGTAGCTCTATTTATGATATTCTATTATCGAAAAGGTGGTGGAGTGGCTGTTTTGGCTTTAACTCTAAACATTGTATTTATTCTCGGTGTTTTGGCTAGCTTTGGCGCTGTTCTTACCCTTCCTGGCATGGCTGGTATTGTACTTACTATTGGTATGGCTGTGGATGCGAACGTATTAATTTTTGATCGTATTCGTGAAGAACAGCGAGGTGGAAAAACCATGAAGGCAGCAATCTCCGCAGGCTATTCAAATGCATGGAGTGCCATTTTTGATGCGAATGTAACCACTGGTTTTGTGGCTCTAATTTTGATGAGTTTTGGAGTTGGACCAATTAAAGGTTTTGCAATTACGCTCTTAGCTGGAATCTTCTGTTCAGTATTCAGCGCAATGATTATTACCCGTGTTGTGGTTGACTACCTCACTAGAAATAAACCCGATGCAATGAGCTTCGGATAATCCCAATCAAAGAAATTTTAACATAACAGGAATTTATTATGAGATTGTTTGAAACTCCAAACATCGACTTCATTGGTAAACGTAAAGTAGCTTACCTAGTATCTGGGATATTGTTTTTCGCATCCCTCGCCATTGTTCTTACCAAAGGTCTTCAATATGGTATCGACTTTAAAGGCGGAACAGAATTCGTATATTCTTTTAAAGAAGCCGTAAACACAACAGATATTCGGTCTTCACTTACTGAGGTCTTAGGCACTTCTCCCGAAGTTAAACTTTTTGGCTCAGAGTCAGAAATATTACTTAGAACCGATAGCGAAATGGAAAGTGGTGAATTGCAACTGGCTATTGAACGTTCATTTCAAGAAAGTATGCCTGAAAATGCATTCACATTCGGTAAAAAAGATGCTGTAGGACCAAAAATTGCGGATGATTTAAAATCAGCGGGAGCACAATCTGTTATTTATGCTATAGCTATTATATTTTTATATATCCTAATCCGCTTCCGTAACTGGACATTTTCTGCTGGTGCAGTAGCTGCTCTAATCCATGATGTTGTAATTACCTTAGGTATATTTACAGTATTAAGTGATGTGGTAAATTTCAGCTTATTAATTGACCAAAATATCATTGCAGCATTTTTAACAATTGTTGGTTACTCACTAAATGATACGGTAGTTGTATTCGATCGTATTCGTGAAAATAGCTTAGTACATAAAGGCATGGAATTCTTCCCAATGTTAAATAAAAGCTTAAATGATACATTAAGCAGAACGGTAATAACTTCGGTTACCACCTTGTTTGTGGTAGTTGTGCTTTTTATTTTCGGTGGTGAGGTGTTGAAAGGCTTGTCTTTTGCCCTTATTATTGGGGTGGTTCTTGGTACTTACAGTTCATTGTTTGTAGCTAGCCCTCTAGTTCTTGAACTGGATAAACGCGCAAAAAAATCTTAAAGAATATCAACGAGGAAACTTATGAGCTTTAATACATCCGAACGCTACGGGAGTGTAATTATCGAATTTAAAGGTAACGTAATGGGCGGCCCAGATGCGGTTAGCCTAAACGAAAAACTACATGAATTTATCGATGCTGGGAAAACAAATGTTGTAGTTGATTTAGCAAAGGTTAAGTTTATGAATTCATCTGGTTTAGGAATGCTAATTGGCGGCCTAACTACCATGAGAAAAGTTGGTGGAGATTTACGCTTAGCTAACGCAACCGATAAAATTGAAAGTTTATTAATTGTAACTAAACTTATCACAGTTTTCAAAAATTTTGATTCTATTGATAAGGCAGTTGAATCATTTAATGAAGATTAATACAACTTTAATTTAGTAATTTTAAGGGGTGTAGATAACTACACCCCTTTTTTATTTTAATATTTTCTATGGCGATACGTATTGTAATTGGCGCTCAATGGGGCGACGAAGGAAAAGGAAAAATTGTAGACCTACTAAGCGATAAGGCTCATTATGTGGCTCGATTTCAAGGTGGAGCAAATGCTGGCCATACCCTAAAATTTGACGATAAGGAAGTAGTTCTACATCTAGTACCGTCAGGGATTTTTAATGGAGATGCAACATGCATCATCGGCAATGGAGTAGTTATCGATCCCATTGCGTTGGTTAAAGAAATAGAAGGGGTGAAAGCAATGGGGTTTTCACTGCACAATCGTTTCTTTATAAGCCAAACAGCACATGTGATTCTTGAATACCATAAAATACTCGATCAGCTAAAAGAACACCGTAAAGGTAAAGATGCAATTGGAACTACAGGACGTGGTATAGGCCCCGCCTATGTAAGTAAAGTAGCGCGAATAGGGATTAGAATGATTGATTTATTAGATCGATCCGTATTAAAACATAAAATTGATCAGAATATCAAAGACATTAATTATGCTCTTGAACACATGTATAAGGCCGATACCATCAACGCTGATGAACTTATTGCATCTCTGAATCCTATTATTGATCAATTAGAGCCTTTTATCTGTAATACGTCACATCTATTGCATGAAGCGATTGAAGCTGGAGAGGAAATCTTACTTGAAGGTGCACAAGGCTGTTTACTAGACGTGGATCATGGTACCTACCCGTATGTCACTTCCTCTTCTCCAACATCTGGCGGTGCATGTACAGGTACTGGTGTACCTCCAACGGCTATCTCTCATGTAATGGGTATTACCAAGGCATATTGTACACGCGTTGGCAACGGACCTTTCCCAACCGAATTATTGGATGAAACAGGAGAAGAACTCCGCAAAAAAGGGCATGAATTCGGTGCCACTACGGGTCGACCACGTCGTTGTGGATGGCTTGATTTAGTTGCGCTAAAATATGCCGTTCGTATTAACGGAATGAATGAACTCACCCTCACAAAAATGGATGTAATGGATGGCTTCGAAACCATTAAGGTGTGCACTAGCTACCTGATTGATGGGAAAGAAACCAATGTATTTCCACTTTGCTTATCAGAAATAGAAAAAGTTAACCCTGTGTATACCGAACTTTCTGGGTGGGATACCGATATTTCTGGAATTACCCATTGGGATGATTTACCAGATACGGCGAAAACCTCTCGAACCTGTGTAGAGGATTATTTAGGAGTTCCTTTCACCATCATCTCAACTGGACCAAAACGCTCTGAACCTATTATACGATAATTGTTGAGGGTCTTATGAAGTATAGCATGTTATGATGAGTTGTGACATATTGCTATACAATGAGAAACAAATATTATCAATATTAATTTCTTCATGACTAATCCTACTTTCTGTTAATAATTAATTTAGAATCTGTAATGGGGTATAAACCTGATTTACCCCTCCCTGTCCATCCAACTAATTCCGTTTCTAGAACTCCGGTAGAATTAACCCTTTCAATTCTATCAGCTGTTTGAAATGGTGTTGTAAATGCTTGAGACTTTATGAAAATAGATTCATTTTCAGTAAAGATATCTTCAACTCTACGATATGCGGCTAATGATATTTTTTGAAGGTTTAATTCAGAACTTGGAAATAGGTAGTTCAACTCAATATTGCCATTATTTCTTTGAGCAAAAAATAAAGCACCACTGGTTTTTGCCTCATTAATGTATAAATAAGAACCGTTTCCAATAACCTTAGAAATACCCGTTTCAACATTAATAGCTTCAATAATCATTTCACTATCATTACCTGGACTACTAAGATTCCGGTTTATATATGTTGCTATAACATTGCCATCGCTATAAACAAAACCGAAAGTCCTTTTTACTGTTCCATCATCATTAAACAAGTCAAATTCGAAGATTGCCTCCTCGTTGATTAAATCAATCAAATAGATTTTACTGGATAGGACTTCTCCCCTTCTTCGACTGGATCCGTCTTGTTTAAATGAAGTAACAGAAAGCTTTAAAACGTCTTTCTCAATTACCTCACTGTTAAACCTATACTCATTATTAGAATCAAATTTAATAATGCTTTGAATAAATGAATGATCAATTTCATTGAGGTCGCTATTCATTAACATTAAACTGTTATCCCTATAAATGAAATTACCAGTCGGAGATAATTCAAAATCTTCAATGTCAGAAGCTATAACATCTCCATTCTCATCTAGAATTTGGTGAATCCATTTATCTTCATTTTCGAACGCATAAACAAAAGTTCTTTTAAAATTATCCGATGTTTTAAAAGTTAATATTCGTCCAGCACTCTCATAATTCTTACTCCAGAGCTCTTGACCTTGGTCATCAACAGAAGAGATAGAGGTTGAATTAGAACTTCTTTCAATCTTAAGAATATTATCTAAATCTTCATCGAATCTATAGTCGATATCTCCAGTATTTGTAAACTGTAAATTACCAACGGTTTTTGATTCTGACATTTGTGTCCAAAACCTTGTGTTTATATCAAGTTGTTCTCCTTGATATCTATCATCTTGTGCGACTAAAGTGTTTGTATAAAAAGCACATATAAGGTATAACATTACTGTTCTTGATATGTTTATTTTTAGCATGTTACTTAGTATTTGATTGAGGGGTTTTAATTGCTAAGAGTTAATGTTTAGTGTGTTTATACCATTATTTTATGTTTGGTTA
>JAYPYN010000157.1:0-5082 GCA_038154605.1 Balneolaceae bacterium | reverse complement strand
AGTTAGTATAATATTTTCTTTCATTGATCATTGAATAATTCTTATTTGATTAACCCTTCCGACCGCATACTCACAAATTTATAGCCAGCTATGATAATATGATCATCAACAGGAATTCCTAGAAGTTTTCCCGATTCAGCGATTCGATGTGTTAAATTGATATCAGCTTTGGAGGCATTACATATTCCAGAGGGGTGATTATGTATCAAAATAATTGAATTCGCTTTGTTAAGAACGGCTTGGCGTAATACTTCAGCTGGTTCAACAACGGTGGCATTGCTCCCTCCCGAACTTATTTGATGGAAACCAGTAAGTACTTTTTTATTGTTGAGGAAGGCAACGTAAAATTCTTCATGATTTAAATGCCTCATTTTAGGACCGAAATAAGCATGTACTTTATCAGGGGCGTTCAATTGTACTTCTTGACCTAATTGAGCTACTTGTATTCTACGAGCAAGTTCAAATGCAGATTCCAACGTAATTGCTTTTACCTTACCAATACCTGGAATTATCTCTAATTCTTTCCAATCGCTTTTAATAAGCGCGTGTAGTCCTCCGAAATGTGCAACTAAAGCTCTTGAGGTATTAATCACATTCATTTTTTTTGTGCCAGTACGCAATAAAATGGCAATTAACTCGGCATCAGAAAGAGAACTTGCGCCATAGTTTTGGAGTTTTTCTCTAGGTTGTTCGTCAGGTAGCATTTCTTTAACGGTGCGATTAAAAAATGCTTCATGCGAAAAAGAATCGTTGTTTGTAGTCATCGTACACCTATTTTTTACATGTAAGACCAATCCTTAAGCAACTCCTTACAAAGTTTTTTACACGATCCTGTTTTTAATCAAAAACCAGAAAATGGACTATTAGATATTACTTTTCATATTCTAAAATATCTGCAGGTTGGCAATCAAGGGCTTTGCATATGGCTTCTAATGTTGAGAAACGAATCGCTTTTGCCTTCCCAGTTTTGAGGATAGAGAGATTACTCATAGTTACACCTACTTGTTCGCAAAGTTCGGTTAGGCTCATTTTACGTTTGGCAAGCATTACATCCAAGTTTACAATAATTGGCATAAGCTATACCGTCAATTTTTGTTCTTCGTGAATGCGAGTGGCTTCTTTAAAAACATATCCAAAAACAATACTTATTAAACCTATAGTCATGAAGTAATCGGTGGTATACCGTTTGTAAAAAGAAAACCCTTTTTCTCTAAAAGGAAGATCAGTTAACAAGGGTTTAGGAAAAAGATTCAATACTTCATAAAAGATAGATGTTAAAAATAGAGTCCATCCAATTAGGAAAAAAAATCTGATATTTATTGCATTGAAATAATTGTTATGAGCGAAGTTTCTAAATAAAAGCGATCCCCAAAAAAGAGCGCAAAGCAAAGAGAATTTTTCAAAAAAGTAAACAAAATTATGATATAGATATGCCGATACATGATCTTTTGGTTTCCCAAAAATCATCATACTGCCACGATTCGAATTGTAAAGTTGTATGGTCAAATCGTCTTGGTTAAAAGTAGTGAAATCGTCTTGGTCGCTACTAAGTATAATGGGATGAGAATAAACAATCGCATGAGATTTTTCCGAATAGCCCATAATATTTTGAAACATTAAATAGCCTATTATTCCAGTCATCACCATAAATGACACAACAAATAAAAAGTAAACTAAATAAGACAATGAAAGATAATTCTTCAATTTCATATAAATCTCCTATACCGTTAATTTTTGTTCTTCGTGAATGCGAGTGGCCTCTTTAAAAATGTGACTTAAAACTAAACTTGCTATACCAGGAATAACTAATGGTGTAATTATATCAAGTCTTATAAATTGTATTCCATGGGGTGCTGATATCTCCCCAAGAATGGGTAAAGTGGCATAATGGAATGCAAATAATATCCCTGAAATAATCAAGGAAGAAAATCCAACAATAGAAAAATAAGTCGCATTTTTTGGGTTAAAAAAATCTTTATTTGAAATATTTTTGAAAAATCGAGCCGCGAAAAAATAGAGTATTAGTATCCAAATCCATTTTAATAATGTATACGAATTGTAAAATAATGTAGCCCACATATGATCTGATGAATCTGCTTCGATTCGGACTTTTCCCTTAATTCTTTTTTGAATATCAATGCTAGTAATGCCCTCTTTTGGTTCCTTCAAAGGTTTGAATCCATCAAATTCCATTATAACAGGTATAGGCTCAACGGAAAGACTATAGCCATCTAGAATTTTTGGTGAACATGAGTATTGAACTAGAGTAGAAAATAGAAGACCAAAAAAACTAAATTGGCAAGCGTAATAAAGAAAATGCCCAAAGGTCCAATCATTGTTAAGCTTCATAGTTTATTATTTTGATTAATTTGAAATAAAGTAAGAAATATTATTACTGAATAACAAATAAAAATTATTGATAAACAATAAATAATTAATGTAAAACAGAATTTAAAGTCACTCAATTGTTTATTTTTACAAAAAAGGAATGAATGTAAACCTCTAGCAATCTGGTATACTTATAGCCCCTCTCCATTGATCTTTACATGTAGAAAATTACCTACTCACCGCTTTCCATCAAAGGTTCGTTGAATGCCCGAATACTTGAATTTGGTAAACCATTTGGATAATTCTGCTTTACCTTATTTATCGCTTCAATCACCAATTTTAGATGCATTTCTTTAGAGTTTTGATAAAATTTTTGTGCCTCTCCCATTAACTTGGGCTTTCCATGTAAAGGTTTATCGCTTACAGAAAGTAGTGTTGCATGTGGTACTCTATATCGAAAACCATTGGTAGCTACTGTCGAGGATTCCATATCGATGGCAAGGCTGCGACTTTGATGTATTTTCTGAACAGTATCTTTAGCAGAGAACTCCCAGTTTCTATTCCCAGTTGTAAATACGGTGCCTATTCTATGTTTCAGGTTGTGAGAATCTAGGACTTCTTTAAGGTATAGGTTGAGTAAATAATTTGGAATTACCGGATTACCGATTGGAAATAAATCATCCAAAACACGATCGTCGCGGTAATAGGAACTTGCTAACACAAAATCTCCAATTTTTTGGTGATTTCGCAATCCCCCACAATGTCCAACCATAATCATAGCATCTGGGCGTAATACACAAACATGGTCGGTTATTGTTTTCGCATTTGATGGACCCACACCAATATTAATTAAAGTAATTCCTTTATTGGCATCTAGTTTATGATGATAAGCTGGCATTTGAACCCCATCGCGGCTTGGTTTTACACAATCAGGATATAATTCAAGAAAAATCTGAACATGCATGGAATAATTGGTGAAAAGAATATACCGCTGAAAGTCTTGGGGATGTGTGCCTGTGTAATGATTAAGACGATCTAAGGAGATATCGGTTCTCTCAGGACCAAAAAGAAACAGCTTTTTTTTAGTGAAATCCCATTCTTCTTCATCCGTATGTTCAAGTAATAGGGGGTTATTTAACGAAATGATCTCTCTTTTTCCAATAATTTCTATATCCGCATTATTTGTAAGAAGCCGGCGCATTTCGCGAAGTAAATACCATCGAAAAGCTCTTGGTTGGGCTAGTTCTCCTTTTATTTTGGGATTATGCTTTGAAAATTCTCGATGTACAATCATGCGAGGATATATGCCTGATGCATACATTTCTTCCATCAAGTCGCATGCTTTTTCCGTAGCTTCAATGATCTGCTTTTCGCTATTGAAATCTGCATGATGTAATCGCATTGAACTTGGCATATGAAATCTCCTAAAATCAATTTTACTATAGAACCGTGGCTAACCACAAAAGAACAGATAGAATATACAACGAATATCTTCAAGGTGTTAAAAAGAGAAATGTGTGTGGTATCTGAGAATCACAAGGCCAGCTTCTCGGTATTGGAAGCGCCCGATTGGATCAACGTAATCGCGCTTACTGATGAAGATAACATCATATTGGTTGAACAATATAGATATGGGATTGAAGCGCCAACTTTGGAACTACCCGGAGGTGTTTGCGACTTTGGTGAAACGCCTTTGGCTACCTCGCAAAGAGAATTATTAGAAGAGACAGGTTTTAGCGCCAAAGAATGGATTTCTTTAGGTAGGGTTAGTTCAAACCCCGCAATGCAAACGAACTACACGCACACTTTTTTAGCAAAAGGATGCATTAAAACACACGAACAGCAATTGGATGGTAATGAACGAATTAATGTGCATGTTATGGCACTTGATGAATTTCTTGATTTGGTTAAATCAGGAGATATTCATCATTCTTTAGTGGTGGCTGCGATTGGGAAATTTATGCTTTCTCCTTACTATTAATTTCTTTCTTCTTTGTTCGAAATCGAAACACACTCCAGTCAATGTTGGGAATTAATTCTTGGGGTATATCACCACGTTGTTTTCTTGTGTTTAATTCATCACTTACTGCTTCTAATCGATCTGGGTATTTGAATTGATCGATGTAATTCAGCATCCCATATAATTCTTTGTAGCTATACTTGGAGAGATCGTTTATAGTCTATGGTTTATTGAGTATAAAAATGCATGGTTTTTAACTCTAGTCAAAATACTTCTGTGTATGATATTTTCTTTGGCTTTAAATCCATTATAATTGAGAATTATCACACTTAAGTTACAATTACTACATAATGAGTTCTTATCAGCAATTTACAAGTTCAAAAAATAAAGTCATTTCTATTATTTCAAATCTTTAGTTTAGTTAGAAATTAAATTTATTATTTCCACTAATACACGAACATTTAAGTATGTCAAAACATCATTGTTATAAAGCGAGGATCAGTTGGTCAGCAATAGAAGGTGAAGGAACATCTAGTTATAGGGCATATTCCAGAGATCATAATATAACCGTTGATCATAAGACCATAATCGAGGCTTCTTCAGATCCCTCCTTTTTAGGAAATCCAACGCTTCATAACCCTGAAGAACTATTTTTGGCATCCCTTTCTTCATGCCATATGTTATGGTTTTTACATTTATGTTCGACAAATAATGTCATTATTCTTAGTTATGAGGATCAAGCAAAAGGCGTAATGGTAGAGGAAAAGAATGGGCAGGGCAGATTTGTAGAGGTT
>JAYPYN010000156.1:2819-5101 GCA_038154605.1 Balneolaceae bacterium | reverse complement strand
GTGTTATATGCTTCTCTTAATAAAGTTCTGTTTGTGATGCCAGGAACTTCGACAGGGTATTGAAAAGCCAAGAATAATCCTAAATGTGCCCGTTCGTCGGCATCCATCTCAGTGATATCTTCACCATTGAAAAGAATTTCTCCTTCGGTTACTTCGTACTCTGGGTGTCCAGAAACTACTTTTGAAAGTGTACTTTTTCCACTTCCGTTTGGTCCCATTATGGCATGAATTTCACCGGCATTAACCTTTAGGTTTACACCTTTTAAAATTACGATATCTTCGCCTTCAACTTTGGCATGTAAATTTTTTATTTCTAACACTATTTTCGACTTCTTAAGTTTTTAATTTCGTTTCATTGATAAAGTTAACCAACACTGCCTTCAAGTTTCACATCTAGAAGTTTATTTGCTTCTACGGCGAATTCTAAAGGAAGCTCTTTTAATACTTCTTTTACAAATCCATTAATTATCATAGATATAGCGTCTTGTTCACTTATTCCACGTTGCATTAAATAAAAGATTTGTTCCTCTCCTACACGTGAGGTTGTAGCTTCATGCTCCACACTACTGCTAGGGTTTTCACTTGAAATGTAAGGAAAGGTATGTGCACCACATTCTTGGCCAATGAGCATAGAATCGCACACGGAATAATTCTTCGAGCCATGAGCTTTTTTCCCAATTTTAACTTCACCTCTGTAACTATTTTGTGATCTCCCTGCTGATATTCCTTTCGAAATAATTGTTGAACGAGTGTTTTTACCAAGGTGTATCATTTTTGTGCCCGTATCAGCTTGCTGTTTTTTGGTTGTTACAGCTACAGAATAGAACTCACCGATGGAATTATCGCCCTGTAATATAACAGAGGGGTATTTTAACGTAACAGCTGAGCCCGTTTCAAGTTGAGTCCAGCTAATTTTTGAATTTTTTCCTTTGCAAATTCCACGTTTAGTTACAAAGTTGAAAATCCCCCCCTTTCCCTCTTCATCACCTGAATACCAATTTTGGATGGTCGAGTATTTTATTTCTGCATTATCTAATGCTATAAGTTCAACGACAGCAGCATGCAATTGATTTTCATCGTACATCGGGGCGGTGCATCCTTCTAAATAACTAACGCTAGAGCCTTCTTCTGCGATAATAAGAGTACGTTCGAATTGTCCCGATTCCATATTATTAATTCTGAAATAGGTGCTTAATTCCATTGGACAAACCGTATTTTTTGGGATAAAACAAAAAGATCCATCCGAAAATACAGCAGAGTTCAACGCCGAAAAATAATTATCTCTAACGGGTACAACCGAGGCCATGTATTTTTTTACTAATTCGGGGTATTTTTTTATAGCTTCAGAAATAGGACAAAATATTACTCCAGCATCAGCAAGTTTCTCTTTAAACGATGTAAAGATGGAAACACTATCAAAAACAGCATCTACAGCAACATTGGCAAGCATTTTTTGCTCTTCAAGGGGAATTCCAAGCTTTTCGTATGTTTCACGAATATTTGGATCTAGATCGTCAATACTATCTAATTGTGGCTTTTGTTTAGGGGCGGAATAGTAGAGTAGATTCTCATAGTCGGGCTTCTCATATGTGGCGTTGAACCAAGTGGGTTCTTCCATTTCTCTCCATGCATGATAGGCTTTCACTCGAAAATCCGTCATCCATTGAGGTTCTTCTTTTCTGGCTGATAATTCACGTACGATGTCCTCATTAATTCCCTTTGGAAAATCTTCGTATTCAATATCGGTAGAAAAGCCGTATTTATACTCTTCTCCGATCATTGATTCTAAGGCTTTTACCTCATCACTTAATTCTTCACTCATCTATTGGGATTTTGAAAGTTTTATTCCTGCAAAGTTATAAAATGCTAGTGGCTTTGCAATTATTATGATTGTAAGTTTGTCAATTTAAGTAAAGATAAGAAATCCCAATCATAGAATTTATTGAGAAATCTTATTAAGTAGATAGATGGGCAAAATTTCTAAAAATTATGGAATCCGAACCTCCAAAAATTTAGTTTGTGAAGTTGCTTCGATATCCAGTTTGGATATAGCATTTGGTACAAGAATAGAATCGCCTAGTTTAAAATCAATGATGCCATCTTGGTATCTAATTGTTCCATTTCCTTTTAAGCACATCAAAATGATGCAAGAATCAAAATTCGAATAATCTCTAGGTACCTTATTATCGATAATTAAACGATTGGTAATAAAATATTTGCTTCTGCCTATTTCTTCTTCAAAACTAAATTTATTGTAGTTGGTTTTGTATTCATCATAATAG
>JAYPYN010000156.1:0-2809 GCA_038154605.1 Balneolaceae bacterium | reverse complement strand
TTTGCATCCTTAAGGTATAACATAAGTCTATCAATAGCATCAATAGCTTCTTCTACGTGCAATTCTCTTCCATTTCCGTTCGAATCAACACGATCGAAATCATAAATTCTATAGGTGATGTCTGAGGTTTGTTGGATTTCGGCTATCAATAATCCTTTTCCAATGGTATGAACACGACCAGCAGGCAAGAAGAAAACGTCATCGTCATATACATCTTCTTTATTTAATAGTTTAACAAGGTCACCTCTGTTAAAATAATCCAAATATTCTGATTTTGTTGTAGCTTTATTAAATCCAGAGATTAAAGTCGCTCCTTTTTCTGCAGCCACTACATACCACATTTCAGTTTTGCCAAACGAGTTATGGCGCTTCATTCCTAACTCGTCATCGGGATGTACTTGAATGCTTAAATCATCGTTTGCATCGATAAATTTAATAAGTAAAGGAAATTTATTATTGAATATATCATAGACCTTATTGCCAATTAAATCTCCTTTAAATTGATCAATTAGTTCAACAAGCGTTTTTCCTTTAAATGCACCTTCTGAAACAGTAGAAATATTTCCTTCCACTCCAGAGATTTCCCAAGATTCACCCGCTTCTTTTGAGCCATTGGTCGATTTATCAAGTATGGTTTCTAGCTTTGTACCACCCCAGATTTTGTCTTTAAGAATGGGGGTAAATTTTAAAGGATATAATTTCATTATTCTCTGATGTTAATATTTTAGCTCATTAATGCGGCTACACATGCCACGTTTACGATATCTTCCCAGGCACAACCTCTTGACAAATCCATCATGGGTTTAGCAAGACCTTGTATAATAGGACCAGTAGCTGTTGCTCTTGCTAGGCGTTCAGTTATTTTATAACCAATATTTCCAGCTTCAAGGTTTGGAAATACCAACACATTTGCTTGTCCAGCAACTTTAGAGGATGGAGCTTTTCTTCCTGCAATAGTTACATCGATGGCTGCATCAAATTGCAACTCGCCGTCTATATTTAAATTTGGTTTTTCATTTTTTACTAATTCTAGAGCATGTTTAACTACATCAACACGTTCATGTTTAGCGCTTCCTAACGTAGAGAAACTAAGCATAGCTACATTAGCGCTATTGCCCGTTAATCGTTCGTGCGTTTCTGCGGAATCTATAGCTATAGAAGCTAGTTGTTCGGAAGTTGGATAAGGAACAACGGCACAATCACCATAAGTGAATATTCTGCCATCTTCGAAACTCATCAAAAAGCAAGATGAAACTACATTTGATCCTTTTTTTAAGCCAATGGTTTGAATAGCAGCCCGCAGAACATCTCCAGTTGTAGATATTGAACCGGCAACGGCACCGTCTGCATCACCGTGGGCAAGCATCGACGAACAAAAAAATAATGGATCTTGAACAGTATTGAGTGCTTGATCTTTAGTTAGCCCTTTATGTTTTCTTTTCTGATAAAATGACTCTGCATAAAGTTCTAATTTTGGATGATCATGAATAGAAATAATTGGTACAGATGATGGTTTAGCATCTTCATTATTAAGCAGAATGGGAATGCATAATTTATGCTCATCCAGATATTCGGCTGCTTTTATAACTCTAGGATCGGACGAGCGGGGTAAAACGATATGTTTTATATTTTTTGAGGCTTCCTCTCTAACGTAATGAATAATATCCATTTTATATTATTAACATGAAAATGGCCAGAATAGCAAAAGCTAGTCCCCATAGTTGATTTTTTTGAAGTCGGTCTTTCCAATAAAAAACACCAAGTAGAGTACTCAAAAATACGTTAAGGATATTTACGGTAGAAAAGACTAAAGCTCCTGATAAATTTTCTAAAGCTAAAAGTAAGAAAAAACTAGAGTAAAGATTTACAAAACCTATTAAAAATCCGTAAGTCACTGTCTGGTAATTGTTTATTTTTTCCTTCTTAATAAACATATAAATAATTCCCACAATAAAGGCTGTTATAAATATAAGAAAAAGAAAAATTTCAATGCTGAGTTCATCAGCAAAAATACGCTCATATACTTTAAGCAACACATCAACAATACCATTAAGAAAAAAAATGATAATTAATAAAATAGAAACAGTTTGCCCTTGTTTATTTTTTGAATGAGGCACTAGAAGTAAAAGAGCAATAAATACAAAAACTATACCCCAATAATTTGAGGTTTTTAAAAGTTCACCGAAAAAAAATAAACTAAAAAGTACGGGTATAACTAATGATAAACGCATTGAAGCAACACTAACTCCCACACCATTTTGTACAATAGAATTACTATACAAGACAAAATTGATAATGAACAGACAACCAATAATTATTGCAAAAAAATATGTTGTAGGGGATAATTGTGCAAATACTATGGGTGAATCTGAAACCACAAGGCTTATGATTGCAGCAGTTAAATAGTTGACTACTAACACAGGGACAAGAGCCAGCTTTCTTCTTTCAACAACGTTAAGAAGATGGGCTATACATAATGAACAAAATACACTTAAAAGTATATATAAAAGACCCATTAATGGATGAAACTTAACTTAGAGTTTCCAAAAAATAGAATATGTTGTGGTTGATTGTGAAGGCGGCGCGATGTGTAGTCCACATTTCTTTGTAAGTGATTCAGAATTTCAGAAACAGTACGCGCTCCTTTTTTTATACCATCAGCAATGTAGTATGAGAAAATACTGTGCCTTTTTTGTACTCCACCTAAGCTCGAATAATTTCTTGAGCGTTGTGACTCCGTAGAACTAACTATAATCGCAGTATTTGAATTATTTTCTAAGATTTTTTGATCCAAAGGTTCAACTAATTT
>JAYPYN010000155.1:0-5234 GCA_038154605.1 Balneolaceae bacterium | reverse complement strand
GGGTATAAATAGTGATTTTCAAAATAATTATTTGACCAACCTCCCATCCTAAAAAACACTTAAAAAAATAACAGGTTTTACATCTTCAAATTGTATCCCTGCCAATCCCTTTGTATCTTAAGAAAACTTTTAACAAAGTCGTTTACAGAATACCATTGTTAGCATACAAACGCTTTGAGTCCACAGCACTAGAACCCTTAAAACAGCAAGGATGCTGATGGCATTATTGGTTACCAAAAATATTTTTATAATCCGGCGCGATATTCGTAGTCGGATTTTTTTTGATCAACACTCCACAAACCCTAATTCTTAACGAATGTCTTTACAACCCAGAAAAAAAGCGATCCTCGCATTGAGTGATGGCACGATAGCGCACGGCTGGGCAGTTGGCCACAAAGGAATAACTGGCGGTGAATTGTGCTTTAACACAAGCATGACCGGCTATCAAGAAATTTTCACCGATCCAAGTTATTACGGTCAACTTATGATGATGACCTACCCACATATTGGAAATTACGGAACCATGGCGCGCGACGACGAACACCGCAAGGTGATGGTAGCTGGAGTGATCGTAAGAGCGTACTCTTGGGAATATAGCAATCCCATGGCTGACGGTAGCTTGGACGAATATCTAGAAGACAACGAAATAGTGGGCATCTCTGGAGTAGATACCCGCGCCTTAGTGCGCCATATTCGAGAAAAAGGCGTGATGAATGCCGTAATCTCATCCACAGAATTAAACGAAGATCGATTGGTAGAAATGGCAAAAAACTGGGATGATATGAAAGGGCTAGAATTAGCCTCTAAAGTAACCAGAGAAGAAGCCCAAACCTACCATCCAGAAACGGACACCCCGTTTAAAGTGGCGGCCTTCGATTATGGAATCAAACAAAATATCATAAACAGTTTAGTAGCTCGCGGTTGTGCCCTTAGAGTGTTTCCTGCCCAAGTTAGTCTAGAAGAAGTAAAAGCATGGGAAGCAGACGGATTTTTCTTCTCTAACGGACCCGGAGACCCCAATCCCACAGGAGAATATGCCCTTGAAATTGTTGAATATGCAAAATCAACAGGAAAGCCTATGTTCGGGATTTGTCTTGGACATCAACTTATGGCGATGAGCGAAGGCATAGAAGTTGGCAAGATGTTCGTGGGGCATCGAGGAGCCAATCATCCCGTAAAAAATCTTGAAACAGGATTGGTGGAAATTTCAACGCAAAACCATGGCTTTGCAGTGATCGAAGAAAGTGTAAAAGAAGAAGTTGCTAGCATCACTCATATAAATCTAAACGACAATACCGTAGAAGGACTTCGATTTAAAAATTTCCCAGGCTTTTCGGTGCAATATCATCCAGAAGCATCGCCTGGGCCACACGATTCGGCCTATCTATTTGATCAATTCATAGAGTTGATGAACAAACAAAAAGGAGTGTTGGCTTGATCTCTTCTTGCTATCAATCCGAACGAAACCAAAGCATTTCATCCTCTAGCAAAGAGTATGTGAAGTGCGTTGATTTCCATCAAAAGCATACAACGAACTCACTACACCCAGAACGCCCCTAATTTTTACCCGATAAAAAATGCCTAGACGCGACGACATACACAAAATTCTCATCATTGGATCTGGCCCCATTGTAATTGGTCAAGCTTGCGAATTTGATTACTCAGGCTCACAATCGTGCCGCTCCCTAAAAGAAGAAGGCTACGAGATTGTGCTAATTAATTCGAATCCTGCCACCATCATGACGGACCCGATCATGGCAGATGCGATTTACATGCTGCCCATGACCACCGATTCCATCCGGGAGATTGTCGAAAAAGAACAGCCCGATGCCGTGCTACCCACCATGGGTGGCCAAACAGGATTAAATCTTTGCCGAGATTTGGAAAAGCAAGGATATTGGGATGAAAAAGGGATCAAAATTATTGGGGTAGATATTGCGGCGGTAGAACTAACCGAAGATCGACAGTTATTCCGCGACCGAATGGAAGAAATTGGGATTGAACAATGTCGCAGTCGCCAAGCCGAATCCCTTCTTGATGCTAAAGAGATCAAAGAAGAATTAGGTGGACTTCCCATCGTGATTCGACCTTCTTTTACGATGGGTGGCGCCGGAGGTGGTATTGTATGGGAAGAAGAAGATTTCGATAAGATGGTACTTCGCGGATTAGAAATGAGTCCCGTTCACTCGGTGTTGATCGAGGAATCTATTTTTGGATGGAAAGAATACGAGTTGGAATTACTTCGCGATGCCAACGACAATGTGGTGATTATTTGTGGGATCGAAAATATGGATCCAATGGGTGTGCATACGGGCGATTCGGTAACGGTAGCACCCACTCAAACATTAACCGACAAGCAGTATCAGATTTTGCGAGATGCCGCCATCAAAATGATGCGTTCTATCGGTACCTTCGCTGGAGGATGTAATGTGCAATTTGCGGTAGAACCAGGTTCCGATCGGTTTGTAGCCATCGAAATCAATCCTCGTGTAAGTCGATCATCAGCTCTAGCCTCCAAAGCAACGGGATATCCGATCGCAAAAGTTGCCACCAAACTTGCCGTAGGCTATACGCTGGATGAATTGAAAAATCAGATAACAGGTACTACTTCAGCGTGTTTTGAGCCTTCCATCGACTACGTAGTGTGCAAAGTACCTCGGTTTAACTTCGATAAATTTCCCGGCGCCGATGAAGCACTTTCTACTCAAATGAAGGCGGTTGGCGAAGTGATGAGCATTGGTCGTAATTTCCCAGAAGCTTTAAACAAGGCATGGCAAAGTATGGAAATTGGGCGTTCTGGACTGGGCGCTGATGGCTACGAAGAAATCAACCGAAAAGAAGTAAGCGAACGCTTGATGAAACCGTACTGGGATCGCTCCTTACAGGTTAGAAATGCGTTTAAATTAGGTGCCTCGGTAGAAGAAATTGCAGACATCACCAAGATTGATCCTTGGTTTTTGCAACAGATCAAGTACATGGTTTCGCTAGAAAATAGAACCGAAGGTCAGTCTCTGGAAGAGATTTCGAGCGAGGATTTTTATGAGCTGAAACAAGCAGGATTTTCGGATGCACAAATTGCATGGTTAACCAGCAAAAGCGGTGTGAAAGTAACCGACGATGATGTACGAGCTCGCCGTTTAGCATTGGGATTAAAACCATCTTTTAAAGTGGTAGATACCTGTGCGGCAGAATTCCCTGCACAAACGCCGTATTACTATTCTGCCTACGAAGGCGAAAATGAAAGTATTGTAACTGATCGCAAGAAGGTGGTCATTTTAGGAAGTGGACCAAATCGAATTGGTCAAGGCATTGAGTTTGATTATTCGTGTGTTCATGCGGTGTTAGCAACCAAAGAAATGGGATACGAAGCCATCATGGTAAATTGTAATCCCGAGACGGTTTCTACCGATTTTGATTTTGCCGATAAACTGTATTTCGAGCCCGTGTATTGGGAACGTGTGCTTGATATCATCGACCATGAACAGCCAGAAGGTGTGATTATTCAAGTGGGTGGCCAAACAGCGTTAAAACTGGGTAAGCGTTTAGTGAAAGCAGGTATCAAAATTTTTGGAACTGATTTTGCTAATATTGATCTAGCGGAAGATCGTGGTCTGTTTTCTGATCTGTTGATCAAAAATGATATTCCTTTTCCAGCTTATGGAACGGCAACCGAAGTACATGGTGCGCTCGAAATTGCCGATCGTATTGGGTATCCCGTTCTTATCCGACCGAGTTATGTACTGGGAGGGCAAGGGATGCGAATTGCGGTAAAGCAAGAAGAATTAGAACGATATGTAGACCGTATCCTAAAAACACATCCCGAAAATGCGTTTTTGATTGATAAGTATTTGGAGCATGCCATTGAAGTGGATGTGGATTCTGTGTTTGATGGAGATGAACTCCATATTTCGGGCATGATGCAGCATATTGAACCGGCAGGGGTACATTCAGGAGACTCAACCGCGGTAATTCCACCGTATTCTTTAAGTAAAGAGGTACAAGACACCATTCGTGCATACCAAACTAAGATTGCGAAAGCGCTGAATGTAATTGGATTTTTGAATGTACAGTATGCGGTAAAAGACGATAAAGTGTATGTGATTGAAGCCAATCCACGAACTACCCGAACGGTTCCATTTTTAGCAAAAGCGAATGAAGTGCCAGAAGCGAAAATTGGGGTAAAAGTAATGTTGGGCGCCAAACTCAAAGAATTTGATACCGAGTCAAAACTGAAATGTTGGGCGATTAAAGAGCCCGTTTTCCCATTCGATAAGTTCCCGGGTGTGAAGAAAGAGTTAGGTCCAGAGATGAAGTCAACGGGAGAAAGTATCTACTTTGCCGAAGACTTCAACGACGAACACTTCAGAAAGCCGTTCGAGTTTAAGAGTTTGTATTTGAGTAAATAGGGTTATCGTGTTATTTGATTTTATCAGTTGAGAATTGATTAAATGCGACATTTAATGATAGCAAAGAGATAAGGTTTGTACCGTCATTAAAGCCTTGGTTAAATCTATTACCTAGACTATACGTTAAAGAGTATTTTTCATTTAACCGATAAACAAATGAACTAACTACTTTTACTTTTGTTTCACTGACTGTCTCAGTCAATGGGTTACCACTAATTGGACCAATAAAATCTGTTTCTATTTGGCTTAATCCTACACGTAAAGTTGCTTCAAGATTTAAATCGTACTTATCTGACTCTCTTGCAATATATCCTCCAAAATCGAAATTATGTTCATAAACTTTAGATGATGGAAATCTATTTGAAAAAAAATCCTCATTGAAATATTCGTATCTAAAAACGGATTTAATATTCAAATAGTTATTAGCAAGTTTGTCTGATGAATTCCATCGATATCCAGGTGAAAGCCATATTGAAAATCTTGGGGCAATGATTGATTCAAAATTATTTTCTTCAAAATTGAAAAGTAAACCAGTTGCAAAATCGATACTAAATCCCTCTTTACCAGTGAGTTTTTTCTTAAATCTGCTAATTACACTATCAGTACTAAAATCTCCTAGTGATTTAGATAATACATCATCAAAAATGTATTGAAATTCAATTTCCAAACTATCAGAAGATTCTTGATAGCTCGTTGAATCAGTAAAATCTAAATCTTCAGAACTATTCCTAAATCTTAATTCAAGAGAGTCTATTTGTGAAACAGTTAACTCAGGTCTTCCAAGGCTCTCATTTAGATCAAGCAAACTTAGAGTTGCGACTTCTATAG
>JAYPYN010000154.1:0-5234 GCA_038154605.1 Balneolaceae bacterium | reverse complement strand
TTCCACAACCTTCGAACATGATATTAGAGGACACAAAGAAGGTGATTTTATTTACTCACGATATGAAAATCCAAATAGATTACAACTTGAAAAAATACTCACTGAATTAGAGGGTGGCGAAGAATGTGTTGCTTTTTCTTCTGGGGTTGCGGCGTTAACAGCAATGTTTATGGTGGTAGAAAAAGGAGGGCATATCATTATACCTGAAGATATGTATTACGGTTCCAAAGCATTGTTAGAAACCTATGGTGATAGATGGGGTCTAGAATTTTCATGTGTAGATACAACCAATTTTGAAGACTGTACTGATGCGGTACAACAAAACACAAAACTCATAGTATTGGAAACACCTTCAAATCCATTATTACACATCACAGATATAAAAAAAACAACACATTTTGCACATCAAAAAGGCATAGTTGTATGTGTTGATAATACCTTTTCTACACCCTATAATACCAATCCAATTAAGTATGGCGCAGATTTTGTAATGCATTCAACCAGTAAATTTCTAGGAGGTCATTCCGATATTCTTGGAGGTGCAATTATCGCAGCAAAAATAGATAGAACTTATGAAGTAATACGAGATGTGCAAAGAAAACAAGGCTCGGTTCCAGCTCCATTTGATTGTTGGCTACTTGCACGTAGTATAAGAAGTTTTCCACATAGAATGCGTGTACATAATACCAATGCCTTAGAAGTAGCACAATTTTTAGAATCGCACCCTAGAGTTTTAAAAGTGAACTATCCTGGTTTAATACATCATAAAGGGCATGAAATAGCCGTGTCGCAAATGCGTGGGTTTGGAGGAATGATTTCTTTTCTGGTAGATGGTAATTTAGAAGAAACGCTTAAAGTAGTTAGTAGATCAAAAATAATACGTCGTGCAACAAGCTTAGGTGGAATCGAAAGTTTATGGGAACATCGTAAATCAAGCGAACATACCGGATCCAATACACCAGAAAATTTAATACGTTTGAGTGTGGGCTTAGAACATATCAAAGATTTAATAGATGATGTAAGGTTTTCATTATCATGATCGCTTTCTTTATGTAGTTATTATTAACGATTATTTTGTTCCATGTTATTAGAACCAGAAATACTTGCCAAATTTTCAACCATAGAGTTAAGGGCTAAAAAAATAGTGGAAGGATTTATATCTGGCTTGCATCGTAGCCCTTATCATGGGTTTTCGGTAGAATTTGCAGAGCATCGGCCTTACAACACGGGAGATGATTTCAGACATATAGATTGGAAGGCTTACGGAAAGAAAGAACGCTTTTATATAAAACAATACGAAGAAGAAACGAATCTCCGCTGTTATGTAATGTTAGATACTTCATCTTCGATGTTGTTTAAACATTTTGGGAAATGGTCGAAATTAAGGTATGGAATTCATTTTGCGGCATCCCTAATGTATTTAATGCAGAGACAAAGAGATGCGTGTGGATTATTTGCATTTAATTCAGAAATAGAAACTTATTTTCCTGCCAAAAGTACCTACACTCATCTTCGCCAAATTTATACCCAACTGGAAAAAGAAGTAATAAAAGAAGAGCAGAGGGATAACAAACAAAAACAAACAGCATCAGCAAAAGCAATTCATGATGTTGCACAACGGTTAACCCATCGCAGTTTAATAGTAATTATTTCGGATTTATTCGAAAATGTGGATCAACAGAAAGAGTTAATATCATCATTAAAGCATCTACGCCATAAAAAGCATGAAGTAATACTTTTTAATACACTTGAACAAAAAAGTGAACGAGAATTGGCTTTTATTAACGACAGGATAATTTTTGAAGATCTAGAATCAGGTGTTGATATTGAAGTAATGACTTCTGAAATACGCAACGACTATAAAGCACACGTAGAGGCTTTTACCCATCATTTTAAAACGGCATGTAATGAATATAAGATCGATTTCGAAGAAATAGATACCGAATACAATTTTGATGCAGCTTTGTTAGCATACTTGAATAAACGTAGTAGACTAGGTTAAACTACATTACTTTTCTTCAATATTCTGTTTAGTAAGGTGGGAGATATTCTCTTTAACAATAAACCTAACCGTTCTTTTAGGCTAGAGATGTAAATTTCTTCTTTATTTGCTTTGATGCGTCCCCAGATTTTATCAACCATTTCATCAGCACTCATTGCGTTTATATGAAGATTTCCCATTTTACCAAATGAGGTACCATCAGCAGTTAAAGAATTTTTAGTAATATTGGTTTTTATCGGACCCGGACACACCATGGTTACATGGACATTATAATCGTACATTTCTTGGCGAATACAATCAAAAATTCCTTGAAGTGCATGTTTACTAGCTGCATAGCCAGAACGAAATTTGGTTCCGAATTTTCCAGCTACACTACTCATTACTACTATATGTCCCGATTTTTTTTGCATCATATGTGGTAAAATATGTCTAGTGAGTGCCACAGATCCAAAAAAATTTATTTCCATCAATTGCCGGATAGTTTCAAGATCAGTTTCTGCAAATAAAGAACGTTGACTCACTCCACCATTGTTAACTAGAACATCGATACCTCCAAATATATTAAGAGCTTCTTTCGTTTTAGAAGAGAGTTCAAGAGATTTTGTCAAATCAAGCACAAGAGTTTGGATGTTAGCTTCACCACCTAAGCTATTTTTAACACGTTCAAGTTCATCTTTTCGGCGAGATGAAAGAATTAAATTAGCACCATCTTTGTAGTATGCTTTAGCTAGTGCCTCTCCTATTCCAGAGGATGCGCCAGTAATCCAAACCGTTTTATTTTTATAATACATTCTAATAATTTTAGATAAACTTAATCATTTTTTTGTAGTGAACATAAATCACACCATTTTACTTCTTGAAGATGAAATTGAATCAGGAGAAATGCTTTCAAATTTCTTACAAATTAATGGATGTACTGTACATTGGGCAAAAGAGGGAAATGAAGCTCTAAAACTGATTGATCAATATGCAGATAAATTGGAATTAGCCATTTTAGATATAATGGTTCCACATGTTGATGGTAAAGAAATTTGCGCCCATATTCGAAACCATCCAATAATAAATGATATACCTGTACTATTTTTAACAGCTAGAGATGGGGAAAAAAATGAAATAGAGGGACTAGAAATTGGTGGAGACGATTACATTAAAAAGCCTGCAAGCTTAAAATTGATTAAAGCCCGGATTGAAAGTAGGCTGAGGCGTCAAAATCCAGAAAAAAAACCTTGGATACGATATGAATATGTTTACATCGATACTGATGCAAAAGAAATGTTTTTACATAATCAAAAAGTAGATTTAACTCATACAGAATATGTAATTGCCGAACTGTTATTTAAACATCCAAAATTAGTGTACAGTAGGCAAGAGATTCTAGAACATATTACAGATGAAGAAAAATATATTTTCGATAGAACGGTAGATGTACATATTAAAAATTTGAGAATAAAGATGAGAGAAAGTGGGAAGTTAATTAAAACCTATCGTGGGGTTGGATATGGGTTTAACAGAGAATACATGAATTCATGAATATTCAGGCAAAGTTATCGCTTACCTATATTTCACTGCTATCAATAGGTGTAATTATTATCAGCGCTTATGCCATACTTAGTATTCGAGCGTATTTATTGGATGATGCAATAACGCAGTTTGAAAACGATGCACAAGTATTAGCAGATTCCTTTCAAAATAGTAATGGTGATGTGGATCTTTATAAAAGAACAGCCTTTGCAGCAAATCTAACAGGGTATCAGATAGCATTATTCGATTCCTCTGGTAGTTTATTAGTAAATGTACCTGATAATGTTCCAGATTTTATAGACTCCCGAGCCTTTATTAACGCTCAATTACAACTAGAACTTAAAATAAAGAGGCAGGTAATTATAAATATTGAGGATTTAGAAGATGTCTTTTCATTTCATAGAGTAGAAAAAAATGTAACCGAAGTACGGTATTTAAGAATCACAAAAAACAAAAAAGAATTATATGCTGTTTCGGCATCTATCAGGCATTTAATATATGGGGCAATGATAGGCTCCATTCTTGTGGTGATTTTAGTTAGCATCTATTTTGCACGCTATCTAAGTAAACCTATACAGCAATTACAAGAAGCGGCTTTGGATGTAGCTAATGGAAATTTGGATAGAGAACTAAACATTTCTAGAAACGATGAATTTGGTTCCTTAGCACAATCACTAAATCAAATGGCAAGAAGACTAAAGGATGATTATGATAAACAAAAAACGTTAAATGAAAAACAAAACCAGTTTTTTGCAGACATTGCTCATGAAGTAAGAAATCCATTGCATACAATATCAGGGGCTCTAGATATGTTGCAATTAAAGGAATTAGATGAAAAGAAAAAAATGCAGTATTTAAATACTGCTCAAAAACAAATAGAACGGGTTGTACGGTTATTTCAAGATATAAAATCTCTCCAGCGCTATGATATGGATACTACTTTTATCCATAAAACAGATTTTATACTTGAAAATATGATTGATGAAGTTGTAAATACGTATGCGCCTATAGCAAACCAAAAAGAGTTAGTATTATCCTTCAAGTGTTCCCAAAGAAATTTAGTTTTTGCAGATAAAGAAAAACTTGAACAAGTAATGGATAATCTTATTTCAAATGCAATAAAGTATACAAGTCTAGGGAAGATTGAAGTTTCGACTACAAAAAATAATGATCGAGTTACAATTGAAGTAAAAGATAGTGGAATAGGTATTGATGATGAACATCTTGGGCGTCTCTTTGATCGATTTTATAGAACAGATAAAGCCCGTTCTAGAGATAAAGGTGGCACTGGACTTGGGCTAGCAGTTGTAAAAGGTATTTTATCGGCACATAAAACGGAAATAAACGTTGAAAGTACCTCTGGGAAAGGAAGCCGATTTTATTTTACCTTGCCTTTTGTTTCCTCCTGATTGTTAGAGTACCAATACAGTAAAAATGCAAAAGTTGCACCTGCTACAGGAGAAACGGTATAGAGGGGTATATTTTCAAATGAACTTCCAAAAACTGCTAAATAATGAATAATTGACGATCCTATAGAAATAGCTGGATTTAATATTGCATTTGATATGGTTTCGCCCATTAAGATACAAGCCGTTAATGTTAAACCAACTCCTAACGCATTTATGGAAAGTGATTCAGATTTTTTTTTACCTATTAAATTTAGGTGAGTATACACTAATAAAAAACAACCAAAAACTTCAAAAATAATTTG
>JAYPYN010000153.1:0-5284 GCA_038154605.1 Balneolaceae bacterium | reverse complement strand
ATTTTAAAAGAACCATGGCTTTTTCTCGGTTTTGGAGCTGTGAGCGTTCCTGCTGGCATTCTGCTACAACGCGCTGCTCGGTTCCGTCGGATAACATCCCAGTCCAAATTAATCGTACCCCAGTTTCAACCTTATTAACATTCTGCCCACCTGCGCCGCTAGAATGGAAGCGTTGTAACTCTACATCCGCTTCATTAATGTCTATTTCTATAGTATCATCAATTAATGGAGAAATAAATACCGAACAAAAGGATGTATGTCGGCGAGCATTACTATCGAACGGAGAAACGCGAACAAGGCGATGCACACCAGATTCTGCTTTTAAAAAACCATACGCATTGGTTCCTTGAATTTCTAGAGTGGCACTTTTTATTCCTGCAACATCGCCATCTTGATAATCAATCACCGAAACCTTAAATCCACTTCGCTCTGCCCATCTGATATACATACGGTATAACATCTGTCCCCAATCTTGGCTTTCTGTTCCACCTGCACCAGGATTGAAAGTTACTACTGCATCTCTGTGGTCGTCGCCACCCTTTAACATATTTCTAAGTTCCAATGCGTCTAGACCTTTCAGAAGTTTATGGTATTCCATATCTAATTCGTCATCAACTTCTTCGCCCATTTCTTGGAATTCTAAAAACACTGATATACTTTCTCTGATAGCATTTAGTTCGTCCCAACCTTTTACAAGACTTTTTTCATTATCTAATTCTTGCATTATCATCCTTGCATTTGCTGGATTGGTCCAGAATGCAGGATCTTGCGTACGTTCTGTTAATTCAATTACTCTAACTTTGCGTTTTTCGTAGTCAAAGATACCCCCTTAGCGCATCCAATCGCTGATAGTTTGCCTGTAAATGATCTTTATTTATTGCCATGATAAGTTATTATTTTTTTGATGACCCAATTACAATTCCAATGAGTAGCCCAACCGCTAAAGCGATGCCTATCCCTTTTTCTGGATTAGCACGAACATATCTTCGAGCATTTCTATATTCATGCCGGAGTTCACGTTCAATCCACTCACGCTCATCTTTTACCCTATCAATTAAATCATTGTAGATTGTATCCACTTTTTTTTCAATGAATTCACTTGTCTCTCCAGTAGATTTGCCAATGCGTTTTTTAATTTGCTCGATGTTTTTCAGGTGTGACATGATGTTGATTGTTCGATGAAGTCTAAAAATACAAATTAGCTAAGAAATAGTTGGCACATTTAAAAATTCCTTAGCATTTCCTTTTTGTGTTTCTTTTAGCAGTTTTTTGAATAGGCTATTATTTTCTAACATTGCTTCCCAAGCAAACTTGTTATTTTAGTTGATTCTCTACATACAATACGCTTCCGCTTTTATCCTTATAGATATACACGCCTGGTGAAAGAGGCAAATGTGCTACTTTTTCGGATAGAGAAATAATGGAAGGATTTGAACTACTCATTAACACAAAATACAAAGAATGGATGTTTGGTCGACTGAAATTATTTCTTGATACAAATACTTGTAGTAATAAATTAAAGCATAAATTTTAAATCATGCATTGCTATGAAATCGTGGAATCTTAACGCTCATTTACTCTTACTACAAGCTCTATTAATCATCTGCAGTAGTTGTAAAAAAAATGAGATAACCAATTCTGATCCAAATAATTCAAATTTAACAACCCAAACTATTGTTCATAATGGCATTAATAGGCAATATTTACAATATGTACCTAGCTCGTACGACGGAACATCTAGTACACCTTTAATGCTAAATTTTCATGGATATGGTGATGTAGCCTCCAATTTTATTAATGATGCCGATATGCGAGCATTAGCTGAATCCGACACTTTCATACTCGTTTATCCACAGGGAAGTTATTTAGAAGGTGTTCCGCATTGGAATCCATGTCCTATAGATGCAGACAATAAAAGTACAACTGATGATTTGGGATTTGTTGAAGCTTTAGTTAATGAGATTTCATCACAATACGCCATCAATTCCCAGAGGATTTATGCTGCAGGCTATTCCAATGGAGGAATGATGGCATACGGACTGTCACATCATAAAAGTGATTTATTCGCTGCAGTGGCTTCAGTTTCAGGTGTTATGCTAGATTGCGAAGGACCTCCAAGTCATCCTATGCCCATAGTGCATCTGCATGGTACATCGGATGGGGTAATTCCATACAATGGAGATGGTTTTTATAATTCTGCACAATACGTGGTAGATTACTGGGTTGGTTTTAATAATACAACTACAAATGCAGCGGTAAATAGCTACAATAGCGGTGGACTTACTATTGAACATTATACTTATAGCCAAGGAGATAGTATGGTTTCAGTTGAACATTATAAATACATAGGTGGGAATCATGTTTGGTTTGAGAGAACCTACCAAAATAAAGATGCATCTCAGCTCGTATGGGATTTCGTATCTAGATATAATATTAATGGTTTAAATTAGTTCAAATGAAATTGAAAATTCAATGTGTCAACATCTAAGGGTCATCAACTTTATGGTATAGTATTATCCAAAAAAAATACTCCAACTACTTTTCTTTATATCTATGCTAACCTCAAATTATTTTTTAAGTTTGCCTATTTGTAATCCGAAAAAATTATTCAACTTAATTTACTTTCATGTATAGAAATATAAAACTAACTTTTGTAGATAATACCAGATGTATATACATAATTAACTACTAATTATACTGGATGTAAATTATCGTTTTATCTTAAGCGAAATACTATAAAATCATTTTTAAATTTTATTCTGGGTAATAACATGAAATACAAACATCTTTTTATACTTTTAATAAGCTTTGTCGCCTATAGTTGTAACACTAGTGTTGGATCAAATAATAACGAGCCAACTCAAGCTCCAAATGTATCTACACTTCAAGTAAAAATTAGCAGCGATGATGTACGTTCTTTTACACCTAAATTTAGGTCTGTTTCATCACCATGTTCTATGAACATTGATGGCACACAGTATGATGGAGATTGTATAACTCCTTCATCTCTTAAAGCAAAAGTACGACAAGTTAATCTTGGGAATACTTTTGGAGGACCACCTGCAAGACTTATTGATTTTGCGGCAGGCCCTGAACCGGATAGCGTTTACGAAGCCGGGCCTTTTGGTGTACCAGGTTTAGCAGACTTCGATTTCGCTAATCCATCAGGAACGAATAACTCTTATAGCGATGATAATATACAAGATAATGGAAATTTCTTCGATGGAATTGGGCTTGAGATAGGTGCTATTGAAGTAAAACTTGATCTTACTAGTAATAGTAATTTGAATAATGGTTTTTGGACTATCCGCTACATGATGATGGATCAAAACCCACTTTTAAATCCCTCTATAAATTCATGTGTAACCGATCAATCTGTAAGAGATAGACTAACATCATTGGGTGATATTTACTCTGCGCCTACCGGTTTTCTACAAGGCGATATCCTAGTTTGTCAAAAAGGAAGCAACGGCGAGCCCTGCGCAGATGAAGATTTCCAATGGATTACAACTTCTGGAGCATTGACTACAACCCGCCCAGATAATCCAATAGCATTGGATGGACCTTTTGCTTTTCAAGATGATTACTGTTCAAATGGTGGTGGTGATTTAATAACCGGCGGTATGAATTTCGCCAGCGATCTAAATCCACCTATTTTTATGAGTAAAACCCGAAGCACTGAAGAATGCCTTTTCCAATATGATATCGAAACCGATTGTACCATAACAGGCGAAAATTCAGGTAATTGTTCAGGCTCCCAATTTTCAGGATTTGGAATAAATGTGAATTTAGACTACAACCTAAATAATTCATTTTTTGTATCTAATACTGTAGATCTAACAAATGATTCAGATTCTACCATTTTACAGAATATGCCCCTTGTAGCACCAATACCCGTCTTTTTTGAAAATAAAAAAGCAGGTCAAGGTGGTGGTGATTACCCAGCATTGGAAGCTACGGTAACTATTAGTATCAATAATTCTATTGCAGATAGTATTCTTGTTGCGCGTGGTGCATTACGTAGTGAATATGACGAAAATTTTTGTTTCATACCTGGCGATCCAGGAGAAGGGGATGATTAATTCATAAAGAAGGATAAGATTCAAGACTAATTTTATCCTTCTATTTACAATACAATTAAAGAATAAGAAGCTACAAATTTTATAAATGATCACACTGTTTATGGCATTTTGCCATCATTAATTTGTGGCACAAATCTCTACCGTTTAAGAAATATTGTAATCCCTATTTTAGTTTTAGTGGCTTAAAAGGAAGTTTTAATATATTTATTTAAATCATTACTAAATTCATTAAAATTGATTTAAAAAAACTTTTGGCTAATTAGAAACAAAAAATAATTGGTACGTATTTAGATATTCAATTTAAAACACTTTTAGAGGTTGCGGATTTTTTTATTAATCAAACCCGAATTTATTAAGATTATTTAAATGAATATCAAATCACATCGAATTGAATCAATTGATATACTTCGAGGTGTTGTTATGATAATAATGGCACTAGACCATGTTAGAGCTTATTTCTTTTACGAATCTTTTCTTGGTGATCCAACTAATTTGGAAACTACAACCCCAATAATTTTTATAACTCGATTCATCACACATTTCTGTGCTCCAGTATTTATTTTTTTAGCTGGAACTTCCGCATTTCTTTATGGATCAAAAAAAACAAACCTTGAATTATCAAAATTTCTTTTTACACGAGGTGTATGGTTAGTTTTTCTAGAACTTGTTGTAAATAATCTTATTTGGACTTTCGATTTAAGCTATAGTTTAACAATTCTACAGGTAATTTGGGCTATTGGATTTTCTATGATTTGTCTTTCCATTTTGATTTTTTTACCTAAAAAAGCACTACTATTTATTGGATTAGTTCTTATTGTAGGACATAATTTACTGGATAGTATTGTAGCAGAGGGGAATAGCTTAAAAAGCATTCTTTGGTATATATTACATCAACAACAAATGTTTCTCATTGATACTAATCAATTAATTATTATACAATACCCTGTTATCCCCTGGATAGGATTAATCATATTAGGTTATTTATTTGGTTCTTTCTATAAAAAAGATTATCCAAAAGAAAAAAGAAAAAAATGGCTTTTATTACTAGGATTAGGATCCATTTTAACTTTTTTTATCCTAAGAGGGCTAAATTTTTATGGAGATTTAGTACCCTGGGTTTTTCAAGATACGGTTTCAAAATCCATTCTATCTTTTTTTAATGTCTCAAAATACCCACCATCATTATCATACATATGTATAAC
>JAYPYN010000152.1:2654-5338 GCA_038154605.1 Balneolaceae bacterium | reverse complement strand
TGTTTACACAGAAATACATTCCTTCAACGAAGAATTGATTCGAGATGCCATACTTCAAGAAATGAGTAGAGGTGGACAAGTCTTTTTTATTCACAATAGAGTAAAAAATATCGAAGAAGTTGCCGAAATGATTCGGAGATTGGTTCCAGACAGTAGAATTCGATTTGGGCATGGCCAAATGACCGCAAGTCAACTTGAAAAAATCATCGAAGATTTTTACGGCCACAAATTTGATGTACTTGTATCCACAAATATTGTTGAAAATGGAATTGATATTGCTAATGCCAATACCATTCTTATCAATAACGCTGATAATTTTGGACTAGCAGAATTACATCAGTTACGTGGAAGGGTTGGACGATCGAACCGTAAGGCTTTTTGTTATTTGATTACTAGACCCATCGAAACCCTAACTACCGAAGCTAGAAAACGACTTCTAGCTTTGGAAGAATTCTCTGATCTTGGTTCTGGATTTAATATTGCAATGCGCGATTTAGACATCCGAGGAGCAGGTGATATTTTAGGTGGAGAGCAAAGTGGGTTTGTTAATGATATAGGTTTCGATTTATATACAAAAATACTAAATGATGCAGTTCTTGAACTTAAAGAAAGTGAATTTTCTGATCTTTTTGATGGAATAGAAGCTGAAATCGAACTCCCAGAAACCTTAGTTGAAATTGATGAAACAGCGCTTCTTCCTTCCGATTACATCCAAGATAACGTAGAGCGTCTAAATCTTTACAGAAAATTAGCTCAAGCTAAATCAGAAGAAGCCATCAATGAATGGAAAGATGAAATTGAAGATCGGTTTGGGAAAGCACCAAAAGAAGCAAATACTCTTATTTTAGTGACTAAAATTAAACTCTATGCTTCGAAATCTTTTTTTACAAAAGCTACCATCCGTGCAGGAAGAATGTGGCTAATTTGCCCTAAAACAAATACAAAAATTGGAAATTACTATTACGAACAGAATTTATTTCAACAAACATTGGCACAACTGGAACAGATGAAAAAAGACAAATTTAAAGTTATCCAGAAAGATGAAATTGTTCGATTTGCAATACAGGATGTAAGCTCCTTCGATGAAGCACTTGATTGCTTAAAAACATTGAGTAAAAGTTAATATCATCATCTATGGATGTGTATGAAGCAGCGGATTTGTTAAAAAAAGGGGAAGTTGTAGCTTTTCCAACCGAAACGGTGTATGGACTTGGTGCGGATGCTTGGAATTCATCTGCAATTAAAAAAGTGTTTGAAATAAAAGGAAGACCCGCTGATAACCCATTAATTGTTCACCTTCATGAAAAGAAACAGATTCATGATTTTTGTAGCAATATCCCAGAACATGCCCATATATTGATTGATGCTTTTTGGCCTGGTCCACTTACGCTGGTGCTTAAGAAGCGCCCAGAAGTATTAGATTCGGTTACAGCAGGTTTAGGTACGGTTGCGCTTCGAATTCCTAATCATCCAATAGCACTTCAGTTATTGAAACTTGCGGGAGCTCTTGTTGCACCAAGTGCTAATCGTTCTGGAAAACCATCCTCCACCAAATCTCAACATGTGTCCACAGACTTCGGGTCTAGTTTTCCTGTAATTGATGGAATGGCTACCAAAATAGGATTGGAATCGACAGTTATTGATGTAAGTAGTCAAATTCCTGTTATTTTACGTCCGGGTGCTATAAGTAAAAAACAGTTGGAAGAGGTGTTGGGTATCCGAATTGTAGAATCTTTTTCCCAAACTAGCGCAACTCCTAAAAGCCCTGGTCAAAAATATTCGCACTACAAACCTACCGCAGCTGTTAGTTGGTTACCTACTGATGTACCACCCACTAAGGAAAATGCACTTTATTTGCTACAAAACCCTTCAATAAAAACTTTGAATCAGGTGTGTTACCACGGTGATTTGACTGCATTAGCACAAGAATTATACGATCGTTTTCGCCAAGCCGATCGTGATGGGGTTAAAGAAATAATTATTGAGTCATTACCAACTTCTCACTCTCTCTATACAGCCCTTACCAATCGCATTTCTAAGGCAATTGACAGTTGACCTAAATTACAACTAGTTCATCATACATTAACTTTTGTTGATTCAAATTCTTAACTATCTGCCCCTCTTTATTTGTTGGGATGATAGAAAATTGGTTTTCTAAATTAATATTGGGATTTGAGAACAATAAATTCAAGCTGAATATCAAAAATTATCCACGAACTATTTAATTCTAAAAAAAGTTCTTTTTCAACTAGTCATTTAGTCAAGCCAAAGAGTATTTATGGAAACATCAAACATGAAAGATTTTCAAATTCAAACTTACGCATCAGAGATAAAGTATGGTAATAGACTTGCTTTTTCTGATTTTTTTAGAAAAAATCATGATCAGTTCGTCCGTTACTCTATTAAGTTTGTAAAAGATAAAGATGACGCCATGGATATTGTTCAGGACGTTTTTATAAAATTATGGAATGGTAGAGATAACATTGATACAGAAAAATCTTTTTTATCTTATATCTATACTGCTGTTAGAAATCACTCACTAAATTTTCTTCGTGACCATTCAAATAAGTTAGAATCACTCCCTGACATAGAAATACCTGATGAAAATGAACAGCCATCTCATAATGATTCACTCATTCAGAGTCTAAAAATTTACATACAAAATTTACCAGTAAGACAAAGAG
>JAYPYN010000152.1:0-2644 GCA_038154605.1 Balneolaceae bacterium | reverse complement strand
GGCATGCAACATGATGAAATTGCAGAAATAATGAATGTTTCTGCTCGAACAGTTAATAATCATATTGTATCGGCATTGAAAACTCTTCGTGATAAACTCACATCAACTCATCGAATAGTAGCAAACGAATGAAAAAGAAAAATACTCCCCGTACAATACCCATCGTTCCAGATGAACTGACTAGCATTTGGAACATTGCTGGCGAAATTCCACAAGAGAAGTTGGTTTCAGAACAAGAAACAGAAAAAGCATTGAAAAATATTTGGGACTCTGTTGATAATTCTCAGGTGAAGAGTAATAAATATCCGCTCAAATATTTGGTTGCAGCTGTTACTTTGGTAGGCGCTCTAGTCGGTTTTTTCAATTTTTTCACATTACAGAAATTTTCCGCTCCGGGCGAAACAAGCTCAATTATTTTACCGGATGGTTCTGAAATCATACTCAATAGTAACACATATATTGAATATAACTTACTATTTGGTATCACCAATAGGAATATTAAATTGAATGGCCATGCTCATTTCGATGTCCAATCTAACAAAGATATCCCTTTTATTATCGAGTCATCTAGCCTAACTACTACTGTTATCGGTACTATTTTTGAAATAGAAGACTGGAAAGATAGTTTTGATATTGTTCCGAAAGTATTAGTTCATGAAGGAATTGTAAAAGTAAACAATGAATTAAATTCTACTACCCTAGGACAAAACGATGGAATTATATTTAGCAATGGAGATTTTAAATCTACTGACATATTAGACTCTGATTATTCCCAATATTTCGATTGGAATGATAAAAGGGCTCACTTTAAGAATATTACCCTTCAAGCTTTGTTTGAACGACTTTCTTTGCAATTCGATACTACTATTGAAGTACAAGGCAATTACATAAATAACGAAAAAGTTAGCGGGTCTTATAGGTTTGGCGTATCTGTAGAGGAAATTCTTTTAGATATTTCTACCATGAAAAATTTCAATTTCAAACGTACTAATAATGGTTTTATAATTTTAAAATAAATGAATCTTAGAATTTTCATCCTTTTATTTATTTCTTTATTCACACATTTACTTTATGCACAAAATAAAGAGGAAAACATACGATTCATCACGAGAGGTGAAAATGTTGAAGAAGCTTTGAATTTATGGGTGAAACTCTATAACACTAATTTAGTGTACGACTCATCCTTAAAACTTGAAAAAGAAACTTTCATTGATATTACATCTGAAAATCCAAAAGTTATACTTACAAGAATACTATCTAATACAGAATTAGATTACATCATACTTTCTACTGGAACCTATGTGATAATCAATAGCAAGCAAGTTGAAGAAAATTATGGTGATTTTTTTGGTTATGTGTATGATGAAGAAACTGGTGAACCACTAGTCAACGCAACTATCTATTTTGCCGATGCGAGAAATAGCACTATTACTAATAGTAAAGGTTATTTCTCTGTGACTTCTTTATTATCTGGAGATTATCCAGTTATATTCAGCTCAGTAGGCTATCAACCCATTTCCAAAAACATTCAAATCAAAGATAGTTCTAATATCCAAATAATTCGTCTTAAACCTAAATTATTTACCACTGACCCCGTAATTATAGAGGCAAGTTCAATTTCGCTGGGTATTTCAAAATGGGCTAATCAGACTAGATTAGATGAAAACAGAAACTCTTTTACAAGTACTAACCCTTCTATTGATCCCATTCGAATACTTCCAGGTATAACTTCTAATTTTGCCTCACACTCTTTAAGTATTTATGGTAGTGATCCTCGCAATATGAATGTTTTCCTTGATGGAGTTAGACTTTATAATGCTGTAAGAATTGGCGATGAACTTGGTATGTTTAATCTTTTGGCCATAGATAAGATTGGAACAAGTAAAATAGCTGGTTCAATATCAAATGAAGGTTCTCTAAATGGCATATTAAATTATCAACATGATGTTACCGATAGATTAGAAACTACAAATCATACTTTACAAATTAATGCGAATGATTTAAATGCTCGTACTGAATTTGCTATTAAAAACACTTCTTTCGCTGTATCAGGGCGAATCAACAATCGATTATTAGATGTTCCTTTGGGTTATGATGCAGTGTACAAACAGTGGAATCAATTCGATCCTTTAATCCAAAATTTTTTAATGGGAGAAACCAATGACATTGCAAAATACAAAGCACAAGTCCAAGGTACAGAAAATGGATACCTAGATTTACATTTTGTTGCTAATTCCTCTCCCTCAACGTTCAGCAATACTAAAATATCAGGGTACTATGGCTCAAGACTAGAAGATGCATTTTTATTATCTGAGAAACTATCGCTTGAAAGTCAACAACCATCAAGCGTATATAATGAAGAAGAGTTATCAACCACAAATGGTATGATAAACATCGAGCATTTCAGAATTATAAATGCTTCGACAGACCTTTTATTTAAATCGTCATACTCATCAAGCCGATATTCCTATTCTTATTTTATGGTAGGTTCAAACAATTTGAACACCAATAATAAAGATCTAAATACATTACTTTCACAGTTTAGAACGGAATTAAAAGAGTTAGATAAAACCCCCGAAATACAAAATGTTGACGACTTATCTTTTTCAGGTCAAATTACTAAATATTTTTCAAGTAGAAATAC
>JAYPYN010000151.1:2120-5392 GCA_038154605.1 Balneolaceae bacterium | reverse complement strand
ACCATTAATAGCCGAGAAAATGATACAATTTCTTGGTGATGGTAGTAAATCTGATGTCCTAATCGACACTACAAGCGCAGAATTTGATTCATTATTTACCATTAAGCAAGGTGGTTCTGATGATGGTTTAATTTCTATAGCTGTAGAAGAAGATTTCGATTTTGGAGATTTAAACGACGTTATACCGTCTATAAGTGTCGATCCTACTTCTTTTTCATCAGAAGTTGGAGAAATTGAACTAGGAAGTTTTTCTTCTGGATCGGGAAACTTAGGAACAGCCAGCTTTCAAGCCCTAACCGGTTTAGATCCATCTTTTGTGCCGTCAGGAAGTCCAATTGGTGGAGGAACGACTTCATCACCTGTTAATATTAATATTGGAGCAAATACAGATTTTTTTGTTAGTGCAACTATTAAAAGTGGTGCTTTGGAAATTGGCGTAACCAATAATCTCGGATTTATTTTATCAAGCATTAATATTGATTTAAACTCTGGGAATACTGAAATCGGTAGTACAACTCTAACTAATGTTATACATGGAAATACAACGTCTAATCAAATTGTTTTTAATGAGGGAGACAGACTGGAAAATTTAAATGTTGATATTACTGTTTCATGGGATGCGCAAACAACTACGGCTCAACCAGGCGCATTAGTTGTTGAAGAAATTGAAGGAGTTGGGTTAATAGCTTCTGCAGTAGAAGCTGCTGTTAGTGCAATTGACTTTTCAACCAACAGCACTACTACCTTTGACGCAACTGAATTTAAATTTACAACAGAAGATCATTATGTAGAATTAGCTTCTGGCGAGATATCCATAGCGCCTATTGTTAATGGACTTGACCTAACTATTGAATCTCTTTTAATTTCATTTCCAGGTATTAGAAAAGCTCCGTGGGGTGAAGCTGATTCTTTAGTGATTTCATATACTGATGCAGATCAAATTCTTAGATCTTCACAGTCAATTGCCCAAAATATCGATCTAACAGGGTATCGTATTTATGCCAATAATAATACAGTCAATTTTAATATATCTGCGTTAACTGAAAATACACAAAATGCTGTCGTTGGTGATCAAACTCGAGTTATAAGTGAAAATCAAAGCATTAGCTCAAATGTTAGCATATCTAATCTTGAAATATCTAAAGCAACTGGGGAGATCGCTACGCAAACAACTATTTTAGGTTCTGATGACGCTTCTAATAATCTTCCAAATCTTGAGATTATTGATTTATATAATGATACAGAAGTTTCCCTAACCGAAATTGATGGACTTGCAGATTTATCAAGTGAGATAGATGGGATCGAATTTTCAGGCGCATCCTTATCAATTAGTTATGAATCAAATATAGGTGTGCCAACTACTATATATATGGCGATGCTAGGAATTGATGGAGATGAACAAGAAATTTTTCTGTCTGGATTGGTAGGCTCCGATAAAGAAGTAAAAAGTGATGATCCAATAGCTGGAATATATTCTAATGGACAGCAATTGGACGCAAGTAAACTAATAAAATTTATTCTTACTCCTAGTACCGATGGTAATTCAATTCTAAGCGCAGTTGAATTTAACGATTCAAATAGTAACGTATCTGATTTCCTAAATGCGCTTCCTAAAGAAATTCGATTTATTGGTATAGGTGTTGTTAATGAAACGGGGGGAGAAGCAACCATATCAACTCCTTTAGAATTTGATCCTGGTATTGTAGTTGATTTGCCACTTTATTTTAGTGCAGATGGAGCGAGTATAGAAATCAAAGAGGATGGAGGTGATTTATCTGAATTACCAGATGAAGAATCAGATACTAAAATATCCGAAGCCCAACTTTTTGTTAGATATGAAAACGGACTTCCATTAGGGTTTGATGTTGAAATTGAGTTTTTGAATGAACAAGGAGAAATAATTACGCAGCTTCCCTTAGCTGGTGATATTCCCATTGAATTGAATGCTGCAAGCATTAATGAAACGACAAGATTTGCCGCATCAGCAGCAAATGATAATTTTATTATTTCATTAACAGCAGATCAACTTCTTATGATCAATAAAACGGATTCTGTTGCGATTAATGCATCATTAAATACATATACAAATGAAGCCGTTAAACTAAAAGGCGATGATTCTATCTCCCTTAGTGTGAGTGCTAAATTCGTTATTCAACAAAAAATAAACTAAGGAAGTAACAATGAAAACTTTTAACATTCTTTTTACGATTGGATTTCTGTTTACAGCCACTTCTTTAGTAGCTCAAAGCAGACATTTTAATGCCCAAACATTAGGTATGGGTAATGGCGGTACGGCATTTATTGATGGCTATCATGCTAATTTTTTAAATCCTGCGAATCTTATGATCAATAACTCAGGTCGCAAACCAAAAAGAGAAATAGGGTTAGTAGGTGGATTTGGAATTCAAGCCTCAGGATCTTTATTAAATATTGATGTATTTAATAAATATTTAACCAATGGAGATATCATTGAAGGTGAATTAAGAGAAAATATGCTTAAAGATTGGTTTGATAATGGAAACCATTCTACGCTTTCCTTTGATACAAATGTTGATGTTGTACCATTCGGATTTTCAAATCGAGGAAATAAATTTGCATATAGTTTAGCAACTAGAGTAAGATCATTAAATACATCAAATCTCAGTAGAGGTTACATGGACCTACTTTGGTATGGTCTTGATTCAAATCAATTTGGTAATGGTAAAGATATTAACTATTCATTTAGTACATTAAATTTTGCGGAAATTTCTGTAGGCTTTGCTATGGAATTACCTATACCATTAATGGATGTTATAGAAATGTTACCTTTTGTTAATGGTATGAAAGTGTACGCCGGCATTGCACCAAAATATATGATTGGTATTCAGGCAATAGACTTTAACTTCAATTCAAATCTTACAGTTGATCCTTCTGGGTCAGCAAATCAATCAATTACAGATACTTTCGATTATACTCTTGAGAGTTATGGCGATATTTCCGAACAACTTGGAGAGTTTGCTAATGCCCGTAAAACTAATTCTGCTTCAAAATTCAATGATTTCTTTAATTATTCTGGTGGTGATCTTGGTTCTTTAGGGGCAGGCCTTGCTTTTGATTTGGGTGTTACAGCTGAAATGGATGTTTCTATCCCTTCATTAAATATACTAGGGGATCGTCAAGTATTACGAGTAAGCATGTCGTTTACTGATATTGGTAAAGTATCATTTAATGATCGACCGTCAGTTGTATCAGCTAGTGGTACATTTGTATTTGATGGTGATGCTGGTGATATG
>JAYPYN010000151.1:0-2110 GCA_038154605.1 Balneolaceae bacterium | reverse complement strand
GGATACCGGTGAAAAAAAATATGATTTACCAAGTATGTTCAACTTTGGTGCCGCTTTATCACTTGGAAAATTAACAACTACCCTTGATTATGGTTATGCTAGTAATGATGTGGGCAAAACTGTAAAAGGAAGTTCATTAGCGTTAGGACTTGAATATCGTTTCATTAATTTTATTCCTGTAAGATTTGGAACTCGATATGGGGATAAATCAACAGTATATTCTTTTGGAACAGGATTAGATTTTAGAAATTATACGTTTACACTAGGTATAATGGCTATAAATGATGCTTCGAAAGGTGCTGGGTTAAGCGCTGCATACAGCGGTCTAGTTTTTAGATTTTAAACAAACATTCACACAATTAAAGCCCTGTTACTTTGTAGCAGGGTTTTTTTATTGTACTCTATTTACTTTTAATTCATTAGGAAGGGATTCGTCATCAATCAGGTGATTCGCTAAATAACGAGCACCTAAAGCCGAGTAAAGTAGTCCTTTAGAACCTAGACCGGTAAACACATAATAATTACTTATAGTTGGGTGTGCGCCTAAATAAGGTTTTCTATCTGGCGTTGATGCCCGAATACTTGCCCAAGAATTCTTAACGTGTACTTTTTTCGCCAATGTTGGTAAAACTCTAGCTAATCTGCCAAGCATATACTTTTCTCCAGCTTTATCTGGATGCTTATGATCAAACGTATGTTCGTAAGTACTTCCTAAAATGAAAGTATTGTCTTTAATTCTTGAAATGTACCCTAAAGCACTTACTGCATGGTCAAAAAGGGGGTAGTTTTCTGTCTCAAGGATAAGTGTTTGACCTTTAATAGGATGCATGTTTAGAGAATTCCAAAATGGTAAGGATTTGGTCCATATTCCAGCAGCATGAATTATATTTTTCGATAGAATTATATCCCCGGAACTAAATTGTATCTTCCAATTTATATCGCGCCTAATGGTGTAATCTTCATACAAATAGAATATCCCATTTTTTTCTTCAATCATTTTTTTTATAGCATTAAGGTACTCAGGAATATAAATGGTGATTCCGTTTGAAACCCAAATTCCGCCTATTTCGCAATGTATACCAGGATGGAGAGCTTGTACTTCTTCTTCATTTAACCATCTAACACTGTCATTTTTCCAAGAATCTGTTTCTATATTTTTCTGCATTTTGAGTGCTATTTTTACATCCAAAGCAGGGCGCAATACTCCAGTTTGTCTATAAAATTTCGAATTCGAAAACTCTTCTGCTTGTTTAAGGTTTAAAGAAAGCAGTTCTAAACTAACCTCGCCTTTCCAGGTTTTAGCAGCAAAACGACCTGTAGCAGGATTTGCCAATCCCACAGGAGTGCCAGAAGCACCTTTAGCAATTCCATTAGGATCAATAACACATACCGAAACTCCGTGCTGTACTAGCTCAAATGCAGTATGCAAGCCTGCTAATCCACCACCTATTATGCAAAAATCAAAGATTTTTTTCAAAAGTTACTAAATAGGAGTTTAGATACATTTTGACCAAAGGGTAGATTAACCTCGATATTTTTTTCGCTCTATCATTTTTTTGATTTTTTTATTCCCAATCCAAACTTTTCTATTTGTTTCAACATCTACCATCTCTAAGTTAACCGTGTAGTAAACCGACATTTGTTTTCCTGAAGAAGTTTCGTCAACAATGGAAGATATATTTCCAATGATTACATAATCTGCACCAAGTTCTTTGCCCAAAGCGGCAGCAGTTTCAAAGGATGCATAATTTTGTTGATCGGATCTAATATCTCTAATCTGCTGTGTTTCATCTAAACTTGCAACAACATCCACCATTCCAGAATTAACAAAAGCTCGTTCTAATTCTTTAGTAAAAATCTCTGTATCGATGTGCTCCATAGTTTCATTTCTTACTCGACCTACCATTGTAACTGGAATTTCATTGTTATCTAATCTGAAATTTTGAAGCCAAGGACGAGACAATGCATCATCAATCATTTCTTCGGCTACTAATCGAGCGTCGGTTTCGTTCCAGCGACCAGAAAGATCGGTTTGTGTGTCAGCGGCAACTCTGCTTACTTGTTTTGGAGCAGAACATGATGAAATAGCAAATACAATTAAGAGTAATGA
>JAYPYN010000150.1:0-5450 GCA_038154605.1 Balneolaceae bacterium | reverse complement strand
GTGGTATAAATCACATCTTAATTTAACATTCCGCACCCCTGATACGTTACTTGATTCCATCAGTTATTATCTTTTAAATCCAGAGATTGAATGTGAGTCCGTCTTATCTTCCTTTCAAGATTTAGAACAACAATTTCAGAATGCGCAAAAGATTTATACTAATTTAAAGAGTCAATATTCTATTGAAAAAGAAGAATTTCTTAGATTCTATAATTCTAGTGCATTAAACAAAAACTCTTATAGAAACAAAGAACAATTAATTAGAGATTTTGAGCTCTTTCTTGGTAATAAAAATAATTTAGCTACACCATTTCAAAAGTTAAATCTTTTTGGAACCCAATTACCTGCCAAAAAAACTAATAAGGGTTATACGGCTCCATCACTTAGACTCTATGCATTGGTTGATGCTTATATCGACTCTTACCAACGATTAACCGTTGTTGATAGCTTATTTAAACATCGCGCTATAATTGAAATTAGAGAACTTATAGCAGCACAAAAAAATAAGAGGGGGATACTCGGTTATCAAGATTTACTAATACATGTTAGGAATGGATTATTAGCTTCTCCAAACATCTCCAATAAGTTAAGAAGTCGATATCCTATAGCATTTATTGATGAGTTTCAAGATACAGACCATATCCAATACACCATTTTTAAAACTATATATAAAAATGAAAAAAGTTGTCTTGTTATGATTGGAGATCCCAAGCAGGCAATTTACAGATTTCGAGGGGCAGATTTAAATACATATTTAGTTGCAAGAAAATTAACTCCTCAAAAAAATGTATACTCATTAACCGAAAATTATAGATCAACCCATTTATTAATTAAAGCCGTTAATTCCTTTTTTGGAAAACCAGAGTCTTTTCTTCTAAAAGGGTTAGATTTTATACCTGCAAAGTTTCCACATAATAAAGCAGAACAAAAATTTTCTTCATCAACTGGAAAGTATATCCCTTTTACTTTGATAGAAGTTGATACTAGCGAAAAAAGTATTAATCACATTAGGCGTGAAATAGCGCATTCTATCGGAAACGAAATTATTGAACTTTTAACAAGTAACACAAAAATAAATAATGTGCCGTTGAAATTGAATGATTTTGCCGTACTAGTAAACACCCATACGAATGCACAACTTATTCAAGATATTTTGTTCGAAAAAGGGTTGAAATCTTCAATCAGAAGTAAAATATCCGTTTTTGATACTATCGAGTCTATTGAATTACTCAAAGTACTTTATGCCATTAGTAGACCTTTTGATCAAGAGCACATAAATGCTGCTTTACTCACTAATATCATCAATTTTGATGCCATTAAGGTTATTGCGTTAGAGGAAAAAGATGAGAGTTTAGATTCAATTTTTTCATCCTTTAAAGAAATGAACGATCTTTGGTCTGAGAGGGGGATTTCTGCTTTATTTAAAAAACTGGAGTATGATTTTAAGGTATTTCAAAATTTAGCAATTTCGGTTAATGCGGAGCGAGTAATCACGAATTATAAGCACTTAAAAGAGCTACTTATCAGTGAAGAAATAAGAAAAAATTTGTCAATTCATGGCGTAATTAAATATTTCCAAAAGAAAAGAGGAGAAGATGCTTCAAAATTGAAAGAAGATGAAATGGTAAGAATTGAAAGCGATGAAGCAGCAATACAAGTTGTTACACTTCATAGTAGTAAGGGATTAGAATTTCCTATTGTATTTTGTCCTTATCTATGGAATCTCTCAATCAAAACACCAAAATTTGTGATCCGATCAAATGGTTTAGTGCAAAAAGGGTATTTAACTAAAAGATCTAAAGAAGTCGAAGATGCTCAGCTAACTTATAAAATTGAAAGTGAAGCTGAGTATATTAGATTAACATATGTAGCTATGACAAGAGCAACAACAATGTGTTATGTATATCATAAAAATGGTTCAAAAATAAGAACCAACTCATTTGATGCGATTCATAGTCTCAAAGCAGGTAATAACTATGTTCAAAAATTGATAAATGAAAATGAATTACAAAAAAAAATATTTTTATTTAATAACTTCAAGAATCTTTGTCCTACATCGAATCATCACTACCGAATGAAACAATAACTACAAGAAAATTTTTACGAACTAATATCCAATCTTTTCATAGATGGTACAGTTACTCTTCTTTATCTGCTAAAAAAATTGATAAACCCACACATACTCATGTTCAGTTTGCAGATGATGTAATCCTTTTAGAGAATGGTTTTAAAGAGAATACTACTACTCGCAATATGTTTACTTTGCCTAAGGGGAAAAATACAGGTAATCTGATACATGGAATTTTTGAAGAAATCACTTTTACTGATGAAACTACATTTAAACCGGTTATACAACATCAACTACAGAAATTTGGCTTTGATGTTGTATGGTTAGATTGTCTTCTTGAAATGTTAAAAATAACGATTCATCATCCTTTGATTAATGATTTAAAATTATCATCTATTGGTAATTCAGATAGATTGGTGGAAATGAATTTTAATTTCCCTTTAAAAAATTTGGATATAAAAGAATTGTCCAAAGCTGTTGGTTCTGTTTCAAAGAATTCTAGAACTAATCTTACTGGTATTATGAATGGATTTATAGATCTTATTTTTAGAAAAAATGGTGAATATTACATCTTAGACTATAAATCAAATCATTTAGGAGATTCTTTTGAATTTTATTCTGAAAACGCATTAAAAGATGAGATGAATAATTCCAATTATATGCTGCAATACTATATTTATTTAGTAGCTTTTCTGCGATTTATGAAATCTACTTACCCAGATTTTAAGTATGAAAAAAACTTTGGTGGAATTATTTATCTCTTTGTAAGAGGAATAGATGCGGCTGTACCTAGTTCTGGAGTATATTTTGCAAAGCCAGAATTTAACATAATCAAAAACATTGATCGTATTATGGACGGCTTAAAGCTAGATGAATGTTAGCTTTAGATACATTTATATCAACACTCGAAAATAAAAATATCATTGCGCCACAGGATATTGAATTTGTTTACCTGTGGGAAAAATTAGACCCCGATATTACGTTAGAGCAATTGTCAGCTTTACTCTCTACGTTCTATTACAAAGAACAGGGTAATTGTGCTGTTAATCAAAAAATGTATGAGCATTTTTTAGAATTAATAGGGATTAAAAAGAAATATTCATTAAAAGAAATTGCTACGAAATCCAATTTGATATCTGACCCTGAATCATATGCTCCATTCGTTTTTTCACAAAACCTATTGTATCAACAAAAATGGTATGAATATGAAAATACAGTAGCTAATTGGATAGTTGAGAAATCTGAAAGCACTATAGAGCTAAATGAAAATTTATTTAATACGCTGAAAGAAAATTATCTTCCAGAAGAAAACGATTTACAACAACAAGCAATTTATAAATCGTTTATACAGTCTATATTATTTTTAACAGGTGGGCCAGGTACTGGAAAAACGTATACAATACATCAAATAATTAATGCCCATAAAGAAGTTTTCGGAGATTCTTATGTGGTAAAAATTGCTGCACCAACAGGGAAGGCAGTCCAAAAAATCAATAATTGGATTGAAGTAAATGAGGATTTAAGCCTAAAAGCAGTAACTGTTCATCAATTACTAGGTGCAAAAGATAGTCTTACAGGCTTTACCCACACAAAAAACGCAATTATAGCAGATGTAGTAATTATTGATGAAGCATCCATGATGGATTTAAATCTATGGTATTACTTGATTATGTCTTTATCAAAAAAAACACGTTTAATTATTGTGGGTGATCCTCATCAATTAGCTTCAGTTGATTCAGGTTCTGTACTTAATGATATTTGTATTACTTGTTTAGACAGTTCAGTACCTAAGCATCAATTAAAAGATTCATTTATTGAATTAACTAAGACACATCGCTTTACAAATAAAAGCGATATACAATTGTTAGCAGATGCTATAAAATCAATGGATGTTGAAACAACATTAGCATATTTATTAGATCCAAAGTATTCCACAATACAATGGTTGGAGCCAACTAGTACAAATCTAAAAAAAGTGATAAACGATTATGGCATAAAACCAGCAATAAATCCTAATAATCAATCATATGCCATTTTATCGGTTTTGCGAAAAGGATATTTTGGATGTGAAAACCTTAATAAAATGGTTGAAAGAGAGCTTAAAAAAATTTACGGAGTCTCTCAAAATCAGGAGTGGTTTAATTTTAGGCTAATAATGATTAATAAAAATGATTACAGCCTTGGAATACAAAATGGAGAAATTGGTACATATATTGAAGAAAGTGGCAATGTAAATTTCTCTGGTAATAGATTTGTCCCCATCAATAAGATTAAAAATTATGAATCAGGGTATTGCGTAACAGTACATAAAAGTCAAGGATCAGAATACAATCAAGTAGCAATAATATTGCCAGATAAATTAAACCCCATTTTGACAAAAGAAATTTTATATACTGCTGTAACAAGAGCTCGGGGAGGCACTCTTATACTTGGTTCTAAAGAATTATTAGAGGCTAGCATTAAAAAACAATTATCTCGTGCTTCTGGTATGCTAATTACAATAAAAAATTTAATTACTCTAAAATCAGTTTAAAGGATGTAGTTTTTACTCCCTAAATATTATTAACGTACTCAAAGAAGATTAGGTTGAAAGCCAATCTTCTTTTTTTTTGAGTACAAGTAATGGAAAAGAAATTAGAATTCTTTATTGTACGATTTCCAATAGCTCAACTTTAAAAATAAGGGCATCTCCTGGCATAATTGGACTTCCTGGTCGAGGTGTTTCTCCATAAGCGAGTTTATTGGGAATGTAGAATTCATACGTTGAACCCACACTCATAAGTTGAATCCCTTCTATCCAACCAGGAATAACCTGACCTAATACAAATTCGCTTGGTTCTCCTTTAGTATAGTTTGAATCGAAGATGGTACCATCAATGAGCCTTCCTTCATACATCACCGATATGGTGTTTTGAGCAAACGGTTTAGCACCCTCACCTTCAGTAATAACTTTGTATTGTAAACCACTTTCTGTTTCAATCACACCTTCTTCTTGTAGATTTTTGGCAAAGAATTCATCTTCCTCTAATTTATTTTTATAAACAATTCTATCTCTTAGAAATTCATTAAATGAGGCAAACACTGTTCTCAATTCTGAATCTGGAATTAATTGCTCTTGTTGTAAAACGCCTGCATTAAAACCATATATATAGGCCTCATAATTAACGTCGTCGAAATCTAAACTACCAAGTTGATTTCCATTTTGAAAACCAATCGCATAGCTTGTGCTATCTATTAGACTGTTTAGTGCTACTGATTCCGGAATTAAAACTTCCGGTTGGTCACAGGAAAAAGAAACTAAAGTAAATATAATTAGTAATTTGTGTATTTTTTTTAACATTTAAGAAATTTATAATTAATGATTATGGGGTAAGATATGAGA
>JAYPYN010000149.1:0-5499 GCA_038154605.1 Balneolaceae bacterium | reverse complement strand
TTAAATACACTGGACTTTCCAAAAGCGACATCGAGGAACTCTAGAACAGAGATAACAAGATATATAACCGCAATATTACTTTGTATATATTCACGTTCAAAAACAATCCCCCTCCCCCTCTCACTCCCCTACAGCTCTTTCTCTAGCTTATCGATTTGATCTCTAATTCGGGCGGCTTCTTCAAATTCCATATTTTTGGCAGCGTGTAACATGGTGGCTCGTAAATGGGCAATCAGTGCATCTTTACTTTCAAAGGTTACATCGTTCATAGCGGGCGATGCCTTGTACTGTATGCCATCCTCAGCCACTTTAATGGATTCAAGATAATCTTGCTCCGCTTGTTGTTCGGCTTCTTTACCAAAATCAAAGGTATTCTTAGAGATCAGCGCCGGATCAACCAATGGTTTTAGTTCTTTTTGTACGGTTTGTGGGGTAATGCCGTGTTCTTTGTTGTATGCTTCTTGGATGTTTCGACGCCGTTCCGTTTCCTCAATCACCTTTTTCATGGAATCAGTGATTTTATCTGCATACAGTATGGCTTTCCCATCCACATTTCTAGCTGCTCTCCCCACAATCTGAAATAAGGAAGTCGCTGATCGCAAAAACCCTTCTTTGTCGGCATCCATAATGGCAACCAAACTCAATTCTGGAATGTCTATTCCTTCCCTTAACAAATTAATTCCAACCAATACGTCAAAATCGCCCCGTCGATATTTGAAGAGCACTTCAATGCGTTCTAAGGCATCTAGCTCACTATGCATGTAGGCTGCCGATATCCCAATATTTTTCAGATATTCGCTTAATTCCTCCGAAAGGCGCTTGGTGAGTGTGATCACTAATACGCGTTCTTTTTTCTCCACTCGTTGGCGGATTTCCTCCATCAAATCATCTACTTGATTACCCAGCGGACGTACTTCAATCTGGGGTTCCATCAAACCTGTAGGTCGAATGATCTGCTCGGCATAGGTTCCTTGACTTTTTTCTAATTCGTAATCCTTAGGGGTGGCACTTACAAAAATCACTTGATTAACAATGGATTCCCATTCATCGAACGTTAATGGGCGATTGTCTAAGGCAGAAGGGAGCCGAAAACCATGATCGACGAGTTGAACTTTACGGGATCGATCGCCCCCATACATGGCAGAAATTTGTGGAATGGTTTGATGACTTTCATCCACCACACACAGAAAATCTTTGGGGAAATAATCCATTAAACAATACGGGCGCTCCCCCGGTTTTCTAGCCGAGAGATACCGGCTATAGTTTTCAATCCCAGAACAGTATCCAATTTCTTGAATCATCTCAATATCAAAAAGAGTGCGCTGTTCTAGGCGTTTTGCTTCTAAAAATTTCTCTTCATCAATTAAAATCTTTGTACGCCAGTGTAATTCATCACGAATTTGTTGGATGGAATCATCCAATCGTGATTTTGTAGTAACGTAGTGCGATGCCGGGTAAATCTTAAATTCTTGAACTTCTTCGATCACATTCCCCGTATCCACATCAAACAATTGAAGTTTCTCAATTTCGTCTCCCCATTGGGTAATGCGAAGTCCTTCATCGGAATAAGCAGGATATACATCTACCACATCACCCCGAACCCGAAATACTCCGCGTTTGAAATCAAGGTCATTCCGGGTGTAATGTAAGTCCACCATGTCATACAACAGCGTGTTGCGTGGAATTTCCATTCCAGTATGCAAAGAAACAATCAGCTTGGCATACTCGCTGGGGGAACCAATACCATAAATACAACTCACAGACGACACAATGACCACATCTCGCCTACCCGACAATAGAGAACTAGTGGCACGAAGTCGCAACCGTTGAATTTCTTCGTTGATGGATAAATCTTTCTCGATGTATTTATCCTGAGCCGAGATATAGGCTTCGGGTTGATAGTAGTCGTAATAGGAAATAAAAAATTCTACGCGATTATCGGGGAAAAAATCGCTTAATTCTCGAAAAAGCTGCGCTGCTAGCGTTTTGTTATGGCTCATCACCAAAGTGGGTCGCTGCACGTTTTCAATTACACTAGCCACGGTTCGTGTTTTCCCAGAGCCTGTTATTCCAAGAAGTGTTTGGAATCGATCCCCAGCCAAAACCCCATCGGTGAGTTCTGCAATGGCATTGGGTTGATCACCGGCGGGCGAAAATGGAGAACGAAGTTTAAATATGGACATGAAAAAATTTGACTCTCGAAAATTTAATAGTCGGTTAGAAAGGTAATAGGTTCTTTATTTAATTGATATGGAAAATGGTTGGATAGTGGGTTTTAGAATGGCTTAATCTGGATTAATAGAATTAAAAGAAGGATTTAAATTAAGAATACCTTAGTTAGGTAGAGATTGTACCCCTCTATGACTTTACCCGTTACCTCCAAAAAGTTGTATCCTTCCAGTATTTAGGAAAGCCCATTTCTTTTTCTTGGGCTAAAGGACAGTTGTCCATGAGTTCTATATATCGTTCTTTAAAACTATGTCCAGGGCTGATAATGTTTAGAATATATTGAATGGCACAGGTGTAGGCATATATTTTATAGGGTAAAACATGAGTTGTTGGAATGAAATTGTTCAGTGGTTTTCTTGGAAATCCAATTTTTGTCATTCTCCTATTCCAAACACGACCATGATGCGCACATATATTTCGTAATAAACTTAAGCATCTAAGCCAATTTTCTAATAGGCCGACTTTCTTAAGTCCAAAATAATAAGTGATTTCAGTTTTACATTCATTATTTTTTAGATTAGTAAATATCTGAGATAACAAACCAAGACTACTTACTTCTAGACTCATCCATGCTGGAGGTTGTATGGGTTCTACATATGTTTTTTTATAATGCTTTATGAAAGTTTCTTTACTTCTGTTGATTTCCTTTTCTAGAGACATCATATGCCTCGTGAAATCATCATGATTAGTGTATAATTTAGGGTTTAAATGCCAGTGTGCACCATACTTGAGTGAATAATGGTAAATAATTTGAGTTCTAAATGATATTTCTAGCTTCTCTAAAGCATTAAAGAGTAGTAATCGTAATTTTCTATCAAATACATAAAGCGAGATAATCTCTTCAAATGATATTTCTTTAATAAATGGATGGTTTGAATCTTTATTATTCTGAAATGGATACGTATAGGCTCTTAAGCGATAATAGCTAATATTTCCTAAATAATGACTCGCTTTGTCTTCATCCTCAATGTTGAGTCCCCTGTGCTTTAACCTCTCGATTTGTTCAGAAATAGATATAGCCGTTTTTTTATACTTCATTAGGCTTATACAAGTTCATAAAATGCGAAAACCCGCCAAAGTGTGCTTCTGTGAGAGGCATGGCGGGTGCTATTGCTATAAAGATAAGGAAAAATTATGATATTCGATGAAAAATTATTCATAGTAGTACTGTAAATCATTTTCTGTTATATAGCAAAAAAAGGATAATCAAATGAACTTTCTTTATATAACAACCAACCATCATTTAATTAACATCATCGGTTTATTTTGGATATTTCCATCCACATCCAGTCTTACAAAATACATTCCAGAAGCTAAATCCTTAGCATCGAAAGTTACGCTATGAGATCCAGTATCATATATCTTTCTATCCATTATTGATACGATATTGGTTCCACTTACCGAATGGATAGACATGGAAACAAAGCCTGGTTTGTCCAATGAAAAGGGAATTGTTGTGGATGGGTTGAAAGGATTTGGATAATTCTGACCCAAGTAAAAGTGTTGTGGTTTTTCCAACGGGTTACTACTAGAAGTTCTCGTCTTCAACTTGAAATCTACGACAACAGGAATATGATCCGAAGCATTGATTGTATCTTGATGTTCAAGTCCATACACAGTTAAGCTATCTTGATCAAGGGTTGGTGTATGAAGAGAAAAGGAATTTAGAACCTCAAGTACTGATCCAGAATATACTACATAATCTAGACGACCCGCACCGTAAGAACTATTCGGGCTATACCAAGTAAAAGACGTGGGCAAACCCGGATTATCAGGTTTAGCATCGTCTAATGCCGAGCCGTCCCAGTCGGGGTCAAAATCTGGACCATGATCGTTTTCATAAAAAATATCCCCAGTAGTTAGCGTGGTTTGTTGGCGGTTTAATCCAACGAGGTTCATATCTCCCATTATAATTATGGGTGTTTTTTCAGGAATATTAAACTCAGAACCTGATTTAGAATCTCTTAAAAATCCCATGAATGCATCAATTTCCCATTGACGACCCTCTTCATTACTACAACATGGAGGATGTGCAACAATAGTAAATAGGTAATCATCGCCCATTTCTAGTAAATAGGCAGAGTTACCCTCAACGGTTTGTTGATTTATAATTGGATATCGGCTCACAATTAAATTATCTGTTCCCGTATCTCCATAATACCATGCTTCCCCAGCTGAGGACGGAAGCATTTGCTCGATTAATGATGCCGCATCTACACCGTCATTATTATAGATTTCTTGGAATCCAATTATATCAGGTTTAATTGCCGATAAAATCCGATCGTATTCGTCGAATAAAGAAGGGTCAAAAAGTGCATCACGCTTTGAATTATAGGTAAGAACTCTAAAATCTGTGATTGAAGATTTAGCAATGTGAAAGGGCTGTTCAAGATAGGTTAACTCCTCATCCAGTCTATAAATAGCAGGGTTGCCAGCATCTGGTGCATATTCGTCTCCATCGCTAGCTTCAAAAAACAGCCCAATCGTATCTGAACTGAATAGATTACTTCCATTTATTTGGGCATCTATATCAATTTTGATTTCAAAAATATGTGAAGTTACCGTGGGTGAATTTATTAACCCAATATCATAAGAGCACAACGATGTTGATTGATAACTACCTGAGCGTTCCCCAAACGCATATCTAAACTCATAGCCTATTCCATTTTTAACAGTTCCTGTATTTGGGTTGTTATCTGTATCGATGTATAAGACTAGGTCGTTATTTTCTTGAAGCTCTATTTCGCTATTAAATTCTATCAAGAGGTAGAGAAATCGGTCATCATTCGTAATCTGAAATTTCACTACATCTAAGCCATTACTGTCGCCTGTTGGGTCTATATATTCCGTCTCCACTTGACTCCATTCACTAGGATCTTCGTCTAATATGATGGATTGGGGAAAAATAGGTTGTGTTACAAATAAAAGGAAAAATAGAGAAGCAGTTATTCGATTCATAATTTGTAGGATTTGATTTTGTAACCGACCGTGATTGAGAGTGAGTTATTTTTTTGATTTTTATGATAGATAAATTATTAATGATGGTAGCATTAATTTAGCGTAATAAGATTTTAACCAATTACTTTTTAAATGGTAGTTTGAAAAGATTTGTGAACTTTTGGCTTTCTTCAGAGGTATATTCTTTAATTCCGAATTGTATTTCTTGGAGATTTTCTCTGATTCTAAAAGTGCCAAAAAGTGCATCCCAAAATGAAAAAATAGTTCCAAAATTGGAATCTGTTTCTGGTTGCCAATTAGAATGGTGTACTT
>JAYPYN010000148.1:0-5520 GCA_038154605.1 Balneolaceae bacterium | reverse complement strand
CTCTAACTGTTTGTGCAGCTCTTCATCGGCTAAAATTTCTCTACCTTTATCTATAGTGCGATAAAGTCGTTCATTTAAATGTTTGATTATTTCTTCATTCATATTTTACCTTATTAAATTATTCGTACCGCAAACTTTCAATTGGATCAAGTTTTGCAGCTTTATATGCTGGATAAACGCCAAATAACAGGCCTATACATAGCATACCAAAGAAGCTTCCAATAATCCATTCAAAAGGTATTATCATCTCGGTTTTAATTAGTATTGCAACCAAATTACCACCTAACATTCCTAGAAACAAGCCAATAAAGCCTCCAATTTGACATATAAAAATTGCTTCCATTAGAAATTGATTAATTATTGCTTTTTTTGTGGCTCCAACGGATTTCCTCACTCCAATTTCTCGAGTTCTTTCTGTTACCGATACTAACATAATATTCATAACACCAATACCAGCACCAATAAGAGTAATTAACCCAACAATTATTCCCACGGCGTATAATAGTTTAGTAAATACATCAAATGTACTAGCAAGGGAATCGTTCGTTGTAATCTCGAAATCATTATTATCAGAAAGTGCAACTTCGCGAATTATTCGCATTAAACCTGTAATCTCTTCTATTGTTTCTTCAAGTTTAGAAATTTCAGGAGCACGTACTTGTATGGATATTCCTCTATTATCTCCGTAATTTTTTATTCCTGTTGTGTATGGGATAATAGCTAGATTGTCAAAAGAAGATCCAAAAAATTGACCTTTTTTTTCTAATAGACCAATTATTAGGTATGGTTTGCCATCAATTCGGACTGTTTTTCCTAATGGATATTCGTTCTTAAATAAATCTAGCTGTACGTCTTTACCAAGTAATACAACATTTCTTTTAAATTGTACATCTTCATCATTTATGTTTCGACCATCTTCGAGAGTAAATGCGTTATTCTCCATAAACTCTGAATTTCCCCCTCGAATAATAACATCAGGATCGGTCTTTTCTTTTCCAAATGATATACTCGTAAAACTAAAGCTGTTATTTGAGCCAACACCTTCCCCTATCTTAATGAGCTCTTGCAAACGTTCGGCATCCTCAAAAGTAATTTTTTTTCTATTTCGCATATTCGCCTCACGAGGCCCTGTTTGAATAGCAGGAGTTCTTTGTACCGTTACAACATCACTTCCTAAAATACTCATGGTATTGGTAAAAAAATTATCTAATACTGCTACTGCTGTTGTTGAAACAGTAACAGAAAAAACACCTATTACCAAGGCTAGAAGGGTTAGTGAGGAACGAAGCTTGTTCGCTAATAAAGAATTAAAAGCTTGCTTAACAGTTTCTGAAATATGCATTACTCAAACCTTAGAGATTCTATAGGATCAGATTTTGCTGCTTTAAATGCTGGGATAAAACCGAAAATGATTCCAACTATTGTGCATAATAAAAAAGCGAAGAATACAACGGTAATATTCATGGTTGCAGTAAACACCTGGTTTATTGCCAATGTGGCTAATCCAGCTAACATCACTCCAAATAGCCCCCCGATTAAACAAATTAATACCGCTTCAATAAGAAACTGAGTTAGAATTTCCCAAGATTTAGCACCCACAGCTTTTCTTATTCCTATTTCTTTGGTTCGTTCACGAACAGATACAAACATGATGTTCATAATCCCAATTCCTCCAATTAATAAAGATAACCCTACTAAAACAAAACCACCTTGATATAATCCTTTTTTGTAAGCGGCTAACTGCTCTTCAAAGGCCTGAGGTTTATTTATTGCAAAATCGTTTTCTTCTGCGGCATCAAGGTTTCTAACTTGCCGCATTAGTCCTTCTATTTCGTATTCCCCATCAAGCATTGCGGCTTCGCTAGGAAATTTTACCCCAATATTAACATTAGATCTTAGACCATACAGTTTGCCAAAGGTTTGTATAGGAATTATAATTTTATTGTCTGCATCACCTAAACCAAGAAAATTACCCTGTTTTTTTAACACACCAATAACGGTAAATTTCTTGCCTCCTATACGTATTTCTTTTCCCAATGGCTCTGAATCTTCAAAAAATTCATTTTTTACTGAAGCCCCAATCACAACCACATTACTTGCCGACCGAACCTCGCTTTCTGTGAGCATTCTTCCGGTGGTGATATCTAAACCTTGTAGATCCAAAAAATTTGAAGTTGTGCCATTTAGTTCTACATTTTCTATGAGTTTTTCTTTGAAGCGGATGGGCACAGATTTTTGAGAATAAGCCGTAACGGTGGATGCTAGTTCACTTCTTTCATCAAGAAAATTGGCATAGCTAACTTCCATTTCTTTTCGGCCTATAATTTCCCACCATTCTTTATCGTTATTCCATGGCCATTTTTGGATATAAATTACATTTCTACCAAGCATAGCCATACTGGTTTCAAAACTTTTATCCATACCAGTTGTAACAGCATCAACCACAGTTACCATGGTTATGCCAATAATAATACATAACGCTGTAAGGGCAGATCTAATTTTATTGATTGAAAGAGCTCGAAGTGCAACTTTTAACCCTTCTGATATACTGTAAATTAATCTCATAGAATTTTTTGAAAAAATAATGACTTCCATACGCTTAAAGCGTAGATTCGTTACATCAAAATAAATAAAGTTATTTTTATGAAAGAATTTTTTTTCTTTAGCTTAATAATTATTGAATATAGACTTTAATTATGAAATTAGATGTACTAGTTATTGCTGCTCATCCCGATGATGCAGAACTAAATGCAGGTGGAACAATAGCTGCGTTGGTTGCCCAAGGAAAAAAAGTTGGCATAATAGACTTAACTAAAGGTGAAATGGGTACCCGTGGAACTATACAATCTCGCGAACTGGAGGCTGAATTAGCCTCGTCAATTTTAGGAATTCATTACCGAACTAATTTAGATTTGGGGGATTCAATCCTAAAAAATTCTAAAAAAAATCAACGTAAGTTGATCACTGAAATACGATACACCACTCCTGATATATGTATCATTGGAGCTAATTATGATCGACATCCAGATCATGGAAAAGCTACTAAACTTGCCATCGATTCAATTTTTTATTCTGGGCTAAAACAATTAAAAACTTTAATTAGAGGAGTAGAACAAGATGCTTGGCGCCCTTCAACTGTTTTTCAGTATATGCAAGATCGCCCATTTGAGCCAGATTTTATTTTTGATATATCTGATACCTGGCAAACCAAAAAAAGTGCTATACAAGCATTTCAGAGCCAATTTAATGTAACAGATCCAAAAAATGAACCTGAAACGTATATTTCTTCTACAGCATATTTTGCCCAAATTGAAGCTAGAGCGAGGTATTTTGGGCACATTGCTGGTTTTGAAATGGGTGAACCTTTTAAAAAACTAAATGGCAAAATAGGGCTCAGCTCTTTCAATAACATTGTTTAGAAAAACTAAAGGTTTAGTTTTATTCACATGCAAAACGTTACTCTACCCTTTCTCAATAAGAGCAAGCCCGCTATTGATTAATTTTTCTAAAGAGGGATGTTTTTTTAATTGCTCTATATAATGAAATAAGGTAATGCGAATGTCTAATTGTTCTAAGCAAGCAATTTCATACAATTCTAGGGGGAGCAACCAATCCATAGGATGCTTTGATTGTAACCTTTGCAATATACTGTGTACATCAAGTGAAGCGAATGCTCCAGATTCTCTGGCTATTTTAACCTGCTCATATAAAGTAAATAATTCTTTTTGTGTATCGGAATAAGTAATTTTATGTGATTTTGTTTCTGATACTCTACCAATTTCTTCAAATGAATGTACATCTGCAGGTCCTGCGTATGCAGAAACTACTTTTTTGCCAATAGCCATATCATATACCCCCCATTCTGGCTTGAACAATATTTCATCGTAATATCTAACGGTACAATCTTTAAAGGTAATTAGGAGAATTTTTCCTTGAAGATCGCGAGTTCCCGTTACAACTCTACCTTGTACAGTAACCCCACTTACAAATTCAAGGGTTACAAACTTTCCTTCATAGATACCATATGCATCTAAATCACGAGGTGCCATATCTTCAATAGGTAAATTAATACCTTTTAGATGACCAACTGGACTTCCATAACCATCTTTATGAGTATGAATCCCATGACCTATTAGTTCTTTGTCACGGCTTGCTAATGCTGTAGGCCCCAACGTTTGAACATAGGCCACTTTACCACGTTCATCTTTAATAGCTTTGGAAAAAACCCCTGATATCTGTAGTCCTGTACTTAATTCTATGGTACCTAGGTTTGCCGAATCAATTAGTTTTTCCACTCCTTTCATCCCTCCTTTTCTAAGCGCCATCAAATTAGCGAACTCTTCCAATACCAAACTTAAATAAGCAAAATCTGGTGTTACAAAAAGTTGAGGTTGTGGCTTGGTAATATCGAAATTTTGAAATGCAGCATCTAAAGAATACGGAACTTTCTTTACATCCGATTCCATACACCATTTACTTTCGCCAATCGAAGAAAGTAAACCTGCTCCATAAATTTTGGGATGATCCAAATCACCGATCAATCCATATTCAACCGTCCACCAGTGTAGATTTCTTATCATAGCCATTTCGGAAAGCTCTCCCATGTTGTTCTGTAGATCTTCAACCGTAGATTGGGCTTTTTTTATCTCTTTTTCTTCTGAATTAGGATCTTCTTTGAGTATAGAAAGGAGTCGAATAGCTTCATACATCTCATAATCTAATGATGAAGAAATCGCTTTACTACCTATTTCCCCGAATCTACGAAGGTATTCCGCATACTCAGGATTAGAAATAATAGGGGCGTGCCCTGCAGCTTCGTGAATAATATCTGGTGCTGGAGTATATTCGATATGGTTTATCGTTCGCATTTCAGAAGCAATAACTAATACATTGTATGCTTGAAATTCCATAAATGCGTTTGGTGGAATAAATCCATCCACCGAAACCGCCGCCCAGCCAATTTCTTTTAAAATTCTATTCATTCCTCATAAGGTTGACGAACAATAAATTTATGAAGGTGTTTTGGCAACTTGCATGTTACTTCATTTAATTCAAAGTGCGATTTCATTTAACATGGTTTATAATGTGGATTTACTTGCGATAATAATAGATATGGTAGCGCTTTTTTAATCAAATTTGAAGTCTTTCTTTGGTTTTGATGATATACTTTTATCAATAATGATGATTAAAAAAACTATATGCTGTTATACAGGCTGCTGCTGGCTGAGACAATGAAAACTTCCCAATCCTACAATCAATTCTTGGGAATCAATACCAATCACTCTTCGAGTTGGGAAACAATCTCTAAGTATGGACAATGCTTGATCATCATTTTTACTTTTGAATATAGGCACAATCACATGTTCATTTGATATATAGAAATTGGCATACGATGCAGGCATTCGTTGTCCATCAAAATAAATGGGTTCGGGCATATCAATTTCGATCACTGAAAGTGGACGACCATCAACCAAAACTTCGCCAAGTATATTCCGATTCAACTTCAAAGGTTTATAGTTC
>JAYPYN010000147.1:0-5523 GCA_038154605.1 Balneolaceae bacterium | reverse complement strand
TTAAAAGTCTAATCCACTAAATAGTTGAAGCATTTTCGTTTTATTATTGGAATAATTTAAAGCCGTTTCTTTAGAAATTTTTCTTTTATCATATAAATGTTTTAAATCTTGCTCCATGGTATGCATACCTTTATCACGCCCTTCCATCATCATTTGATAAAGTTCAGTTAGATTATTATTTCTAATAGCTGCTTTAGTGGATGAATTAGCTAACAGTATTTCTTTTGCTAATACAATATTTCCATCTAGTGTTGGAACAAGTTTTTGAGATATTACACAAGTTAAGACGTCAGCAAGTCGAAATCGTATTCGATCTTGTTCGTCAGTTTTTGATTCAGCTACAATCCTCTCTATACTTTCAATAGCGGAAGATGTATGTAAAGTTCCAAAAGTTTTATGACCCGAGTCAGCGACCTCTAATGAAGTCATTATGGTTTCCAAATCACGTAGTTCACCAATCACTATAATATCTGGATCTTGCCGAAGAGCCTGGATTGCACCATCTTTAAAGGAATGAACATCAGAACCAACCTCTCTGTGCCTTACAACACATCGAATTGGATCATGTATAAATTCAACTGGGGAAGCAATAATTACAATATGTGAATCGACTGTTCTATTGTTTAGATCAATAATTGAATCAAGAGTAGATGACTTACCAGCTCCAGAGATGCCAGTGACTAATGTTAGGCCATATTTATAATATTTAAGACTTAATGCCTTTGCTACTTCAGGATGTAAATTTAGGGTTTTAAAGGGTCTAATGGTCTCATTTATTCTCCGCATATTTAATGCAAGATGATCAAGGTCAAAGTATATATCTGCACGAAAACGTTGATTTTTTTCGTCACCTACATGTACCGAATATGAAAAATCTACATTTTTATTTTTAAGTAAACTCTCTCTTTGTGTAGGTAATAGTAGATTATGAAGTAAGATATCGGTTTCTATAAAAGATATTTTACTTGAATTTTTTAAAGGATATTTATTTCCATATACTCGGTACCAAATTTTTCCAGCACACCCTGGTCCCCCTAAATCTATATCAGACGCTTCATTTTTAAGCATATTGATTAGACAAGAATCGAATAATTTTTTGAGTTCAATCCTCAACTGTATATCAGAATTTTCTAAGATAGTCTCGATTTCTTTATGTAAAGAAATACCCCGAGCAGTATCTGGGATTCTTTTTACAATAGGTTGAACTAATTGTGATATTTTATCGGCAAATGAAGCAGACATTATTTAAAGCATAAAGAAGAGAATATTTAAAATAATTCTGATATATACCAAATAAATTAGTATAAATTTCTTTTTTTATTTTTTTTTAAAAATACATCTAAATATTAAGCAATCTTTTTTTCAAGTTTAGCAATTGTATATTCATATGATTTATTTTTTTTTGCTGAATTTCTATAATATTTTTAGTAAATATTTTGAATAATTTTTCAGGTTTTTTTCTAAAAAAATTAAGAGCCTCATGTCGTTCATATCTTAATAAGATACAATTTTCTTCTGCCTTAACTTTAGCCATTCTATTGTTTTTACTAAATAAGAACATCTCTCCTAAAAAACTACCTTCATCTAATACTGCTAGTTGGATATTGTCCTTCCAAATTCCAACTTTACCATTGGCTACTAAATACGCAGAGTTAACATATTCAGACTCTTCTAAAACCTGATCATCGGTTTCAAATTTCTCTTCCGTTCCTAGATGCAGAAATTCAAGCATATCTTCATAATGGAAATTATTTAACAAATGAGGTGGATTTTTTAGAAAATATTTTATGTAATCAGTCATTCAAATAATCGATATTCGGTTAATGATATTAATTAAATTCTCAGCTATACCTAACGTATTGAAATGTAGTAAATCAATAACAAAAATTTTAACATTTTTTAGTCTTCAATTGTTGAAGCTATAATTTCTTCAATAGATGTGACACCTTCCTTTATACGTTCACGCCCAGAACCACGTAACGTTAACATGCCTTGGCTAATGGCCATGTCTTTTATAGCTCCTTCATCAATATCACCACCTGCATCAAGAATCATTTGTTTTATTTCTTTTGAGAAAAATAAAGCTTCATGAATTGCAGATCTACCTTTATAACCACTATTACTACAAGCATTACAACCTACTGGTTTATAAAATGTAGTGGTTTCAATTTCTTCATCTGTGAATCCAATTCCACGAGCTGTTTCGGGATGTGGAGTGTATTTTTCTTTACATTCCTTACAAAGCCGCCGTATAAGTCGTTGTGCCATTACTAAATTTACTGCATTGGCAATCAAAAATGGTTCTACTCCCATTTTAAATAATCGTGAAATGGCACTTGGTGCGTCGTTAGTATGTAAGGTTGAAAATGTTAAATGCCCAGTATTAGCTAATTTTATAGCTATTTCAGCAGTTTTTAAATCTCTTATTTCACCTACAAGAACTATATCAGGATCATGCCTAAGAATTCCACGAATACTTTGGTCGAAAGTCATGGAGGGTGAAATTTTTAACTGACGTGCTCCCTCTATAATATATTCAACAGGTTCTTCAACCGTTAACACATTTTTAGTTGGATCTATAACATAGTATAATGCAGCAACTAGGGTGGTCGACTTTCCACTACCAGTAGGGCCTGTGATAATTACAATTCCGGAAGGTTTTTGAATAGATTTTACAAAATTATTTTTTGCAATTTTCTGTAAACCCAATAAATCTAAATCACGGATTACCTTTCTATCATCTAATACACGAATAACAATTGATTCAAATTTACGATCATACTGATTCCCTACAATCGGCATAATTGAAACACGATATCTTATGTTGTAACTATCTATAATTCTTTGAATAAAACCATCTTGAGAAGAATCTCTTTCAAACCGATCGACATTTTTAGTTTTATCTTTAATTACAGCAGATATGGCTTCAGGTCGTACACCTTTTTGATTATACCATAATTGCAATTTACCATCGATTCTAAATCTAATATCTGTTGACGTAGGGCCACTTGGGAGTATATGTAAATCACTAACTCCTTGGCGCACAGCTTCAACAAGCATACCTTCAACCAAAGAGTTAAGCATGCTTTGATTTATTTCTGCGTCTATCTCCTCCTCGTTAACTTCTTCCTCAACATTAGTAAGGTTAGTTTCTTCGAATTCTATTTCTTCAAGTAAATCTAAAAATTCGTTTTTTTTATCTTGAACTTGGTCAAGAATTTCTTCTATAAGCTCAAATTTACAGTATACGAGCTCTGTATTTTTAAAACTTAATTTACTAATAGCCATTTGTATTAGCTGATCTGATGGATCAGATGTAGCTATTGTTAACGATCCATTAATTAATTGGAAGGGAACTGCTTTATAGAGAATTAATTCTTCGACAATTTTTGGAGGTAGTTGTTCAATATGCTTTTTTATGTGTACAATTACTTGTTCAGGAACAACCTGAACATCAGGTAAAACTTCTCGAAAAGCATAAATTTTTGATATTTCACGAAGTACCAAATGCCTATCTAGCCCAACTTCTTGGAATAAAATTTGTGCTAGATTTCGTGTACTATCTTCAGGTTCTTCATCTAGAATATGCAGAGCTTGTTCTAACTGCGAGGTTGTTAGAACGCTTTTTTTTACAAGAATATCCCCAATATGTCTGCGGATATTTATTTTACCCATAACCTTTTATTAAGAATTAGGTTTGATGAGAGCTGTCTCAGACGAAACCACGGTTATCGCTATCAAGGCAATCATTATAAATAAATTAATAAATAAATCTATTATGTCGATTACAGTCTGTAGTTTATATGTAGTCTGTAGCTCATAATATTCAGCTAGCTGTTTTGCATTTTCTCTTAAAGCCCCTGATTCTGCACCTAACCTAAATCTACTTATTGCAGTGGTTGTAAAAACTCCTGTTTCTTCAAAACTTTCAATAAGCCCAGCACCATCTTTAAGCATTCTCTTAATCGCAACTTCTTTAATCTGTTTTTCAATGTAAGTATTTCTACATGCCTCAGAGGCAATTTTTATTACCTCAATGTTTTGACCTGAACCACTATAAAGTGTATAAAATACCCGTGAAAAAATTTCTAAACTAGTTTTATGCATCAAATCACCAATAACTGGTAACTTAATTAATAGACGATCTAGTACCAATCTTCCCTTAACTGTTTTTGCATACCATATCAAAAAAATAATTGGTGCGACAGAAGAAATTAATAAATAAACCCAATTAGCCCCTAACCAATAACTTATATCAAGTGTGGTTTGAGTCATAGGAGGCAAAGTAATATCCATCTCTACAAATAATTCTGCTGTGGATGGGAATATATATCCTATATAAAAAAGAACCACACCAATTACAGCAAGGACAGTAATTGTTGGCATCATTAATGATCTTCTTAGATTTTTTTTGAATTCTGCATCTCGTTCTAAAAATTTTGCAGTACTTTCAAATACTAATGCCATATTCCCAGACGTGGAAGCAACACTTAACATATAAGCAGCGAACTTGCCAAATACGGCTTCATGCTTACCATAAACCTGAGAACCCTCCTTTCCTTCTTTTAAGTCTTTTTGTATTTCTTTTATAATCTCTTTCATCCTCTTATTTGTAGAGTCTTCTCCTAATAAATTGAGGATTTCATCGAATGTAAGCTGTTGTTTTAATAAATCGGCTGATAAACTAATAAATGATACTATTTCAGTCATTGGAACTCCACCTGCAAGACTGAATAATCTTTTATTTATATTAATAACTTGATAGCCAAGTTTTTTTAATGCTCGCTCAAGTTCTTCCTTATTATAAGCCTCTTGTTCTCCTTTTAATACTTTTTTCCCCTCTTTCTTAACTTTGTAAAGATACGTGTATTTCTGTTCGAGGGACTGAATTGTTATTCCATTGGTTTGTGAAATACGATCAACTTTTAATTTAGCGTCTTTTTTGTTTAAGGCTTCAAATTCCGATTGAATTACTTTCCCTTTTTTTGATATTGCTTTTAATCGAAATTGTGCCATTTTGTGTATTTAGATATTTAATCCCACGTAACGTTATCTTCATAAACAGCTAAAACTAGAGGTGCTATGTCGCTTGTTGGCGTGGCAGTAAGTCTGAAATAATTTTGTGTAGTTTCTGTAATTTCGAAACTTGCAATAGCGTTGGCAGAGTCTAATTGAACATCTGATAAAGTAATATTTACAAAAGATAAGCCACCGCCACCAAAAACCTGTGATTTTTTAAAATACATTTGACCGTTGGTTGCGGCCTCTAACATATCTTGCCTAATTATGTCTTTATAACCTTCATCTCTAGAATCGTTGTAAAGATTTATTGCTATTATAGTCATTATTCCAACAATTACAGTAACAAGGATTAGAAGCAGAAGTTGTTGTTGTCCCATTATTTACCCATTTAACGAGTTAATAAAAAAAAGCTTCTTCAAATTTAAAGAAGCTTTTGAAATGTTTTTTCTTACTGAGTGATTGACTGACTCATATTATTGGGTGTTATAGTAGCTGAAATGC
>JAYPYN010000146.1:2319-5683 GCA_038154605.1 Balneolaceae bacterium | reverse complement strand
CTACTAACCCATGTACAATATCTTGCTCTCGAGAAGTAAGCATACTTTCTTTCGGTTTTTTGGGTGCCTGCTCATTAAAATGAGTTATTACTTTTCTTGCAATTTGAGGAGACATAGGTGCCCCTCCTTTTAATAGATTTTCTATTGACTGCCTAATTTCTGGGAGTGATGTATGCTTCAATAAATACCCCGAAGCACCAGCTTTTAGAGAATCAAAAATTTTATGGGAATCGTGATACACCGTTAGCATAATTATATCAATCTCAGGGTATTTTTGTTTAATAATTTCCATTCCCTTTATACCTGACATCCCAGGTAATTGAATATCCATTAAAAGTATATTGGGGTTCTGATGAGCTTCCAAAAATTCCAACATCTCTTCAACACTATCAGTTGCAACTGGACAATTCATATTTTCTTGCATATCTAGATAGCGTTGTATTAAATCTCTTATTTTTTTGTTGTCTTCAACTATTCCTATAATTGCCATGATATAATTTCTATCTAGTTTATGTTAAGATTACCTGATAGTAAAATTGTAAATCCATTTTTAGTATCAATATCTACTTTTCCGTTCATTCGTTGCGCTCGCATATGCATGTTACGTAACCCATGTCCTGATTTTTTTGGTTTAGTTCCTTTGTCTCCATTATCAAAAATTCTTAATTCAAAATAATTTTTTTCTGCTGTGATTGTAATTACTACTTTATTTCCGTTCGAATATTTCGCTATGTTGTTAACAGCTTCTTTAAAAATCAGATATAGATTTTCTTTTACATTTACAGGAATATGATTCTCCATTTTTAATTGCTCAAAATCGTAAATAATTTGGAAGTTAAGTGGCTCTAAAACATTTAGTATATAATCCTGCATTCTGTCGGTCAAGTCACCTAGAGTATCATTCCTAGCATCAATCGACCATACAATATCATCTAAAGCTGTTACAATTTTGCGGCATTGATGCCCAATTTGAGAAAGGCTCTTCTTTAACTCTGAATGAATACTAATTGCTTGCAAAAAATCTGATTGTAGTGCAATTTCAGTTAAACTTGCTCCAACATCATCATGTAAATCACTGGCAATTCTAACCCGCATACGTTCTATGTCCACCATTTTTAAAGATTGATAATTTCGATATAGCAAAAAAAGGATTCCTAAAAAAAGACAAGCGATAATGGAAATAAACCACCAAGATAGCCAATATGGAGGGTGCAAGATAAAACCTATAGTAGCGGTATTAGAACTCCATATTCCACTTGAGTTTTTAGCTTGTACCTCAAAGGTATATTCACCAGGTGGCAAGGTAGGATATTTCGCAACCCGTTCGTTTGTGTATTGCCAAAATGGATCAATTCCTTTTATACGATATCTATAATTGATTAATTCAGGCGCAGTAAAATTAATAGCCGAAAAATATATTTCTATAAAGTCACGATTATATTTTAGATTTATATTATCCAAATTATAGCCACGACCAGAGGCAGTAAAATGTGTAAGTTTTACGGTTGGTTTGATAAGATTTCCCCTGTACTCGGAAGTAATAAATTTTGATACTCCTTCTACTGTACCTAACCAAATATTGCCACTAATGTCTTGGAATACAGCACCTAAGTTGGCTTCATCTGATATTAATCCTTGATCATGCTGTAAAATATGTATGGCTTGATGCTTATTTTCTGTATCTGAACCATAATATTTTTGAATGTCAAGCCGTGCGACACCCGCATTTGTACCAATCCAATAATACCCTTCTTTATCTTGATGTATAAAGTAGCATACTTTACCAGGCAACCCATCCTCATATGTAATAGCAACAAATTTAACACCATCATACCAAGCAACTCCATTAAACGTAGATACCCAAATAGTTCCAGATTTATCCAAAATTATGTCCATTATTCCATTATTTGGCAGGCCATCATTCATCCCAAATATCTCGAATTCCCCATTCTTTAATTTAGTTACCCCGCCATAGGTTGCAAACCATATCGCTCCATCCTCATCTTCGATGCTAGCAATAGTTGTATTATGAGGTAGACCATCATTTGTGGTTATCTGCTCATATTTGCCATCATAAAACCGAATTATCCCTTCATCATAAGTACTTAACCAAATCTCCCCGTTTAATGCCTCCATTATGCCTCTTATTTTTCTAAATGGAAATACTGATTTTGGTAGGTTTATTATTTTTCCTTTCTCAATATATGATAACCCATCACGCATCCCTACCCATACTCTATCTTTAGAATCTGTATATACAGTATATACTCTATTATCTTGTAAAATTTGGGGGAAAGTATGTTTAATATTTCCGTTTTTAAGCGCAGTTACACCTCCTCCATAACTACCTATCCATAGTGTACTATCTTTAGTTTCTGTAATAGAGGTAATCAAATTATTAGATAACCCTGTATCGGTGTTATAATTTTCAAAATACCCCCCTAAAAATACGCTAGCCCCACTACCAAGAGTCCCAAACCAAATATTTCCCTCACGATCGGTAAATGCAGAATAGGTTATATTTGCTGTAAATCCTTCATTTTGTGAATAATTTTTAAATTCGCCGTTTCTAAATCTACTTACCCCTTCCTCAGTAGCTAACCATAAATCTCCATTTTGATGCCATGTAATATCTCTTATTCTTGTATTAACCAAACCATGACTTTTGGAATAGTTTTGAAAATTTGTATCACTAAACTTTGCCAATCCATTTCTTGTAGCTATCCATAACCATTTATTATCATATGGATCTAATTCTAAATCCCGAATACGATTTTCTGGCAAACCATCTTCCATTGTAAAAGAGATAAATTTTTCACCCTGTAATTTCGTTAGACCATCTCTTGTTCCAAACCAAATAGCACCATCTGAAGTTTGTATTATATCTCTTATTTCATTTCCAATTAAACCATCGCTTGTGGTGTATGTTTTCACTTCTTGTTCATGATTGAAATACCAAACTCCAGAATCACCGGTACCAAACCAAAAGCCCCCTTCAGAATCTTCAAATATACTTGTAACACTATGTTGTTCTAAACCTGCTAATTTTGGCTCTGAAAATACACTATCTCCTAGTATAAACTGTACACCTTTTACAGTGCCTACCCAAATACGTCCATCTTTACCTTCATAAACTGTATTTGTTTGTGAATGTCGCAATCCATGATCTTCAAAAAAATGCTGGAAAACAAGACCATCAAATTTGTTTAAACCGTAACCCGTTGTTAACCAAATATACCCTTCCCGATCTTGAATTATATCATAAACAACAGATTCACTGAGCCCATTTTCGATTGAGTATGTCCTAAAGGGATGCAGTTGTGCCGACAACAATTCCGATACTGATGTGTACAATATTAAGAAC
>JAYPYN010000146.1:1302-2309 GCA_038154605.1 Balneolaceae bacterium | reverse complement strand
CAACATGACAAAGTTTTGTATCAATTAATCTTTCTAAGGTACTAGTGATATAAGTTAATATAGGTTTATTCTATTTTAAACTATTGTCAAATAATTTGAAAGATTACAGTATTTCTAATTTAGACGTTTAAAAACTAAAAAATATTTGAGCTATTACTATACATGGTAGAATTTTTTGATAGAGTCGGAAATACATAACATCAATGTTATATCCGTTAGATACATTATAAACATAACTTTATCAATTTTTTACTTCTACAACACTAAATATTAGATAAGGTAAGCTATTAGAAATTGAACATGTGTGGTACATGTCTCCATTTTATGAATTGCCCATTATCAACAAATCAATGTACATGCCCTAGTTTTTAGCGTGGCAGGAATGGCACATAGAACTATAAAAAGAAATGGAGATGTATTGATCTACAATAAGCATGGTAATTACATTCTAACTAATAGATTATCTTATCTCCAATAATTACTGGTTTATTCGAATCTGAAAGTTGATTGATGATCTATGATTAACCTAAGGATTTTTGAGTATAATCATTTTGTACCAGTTAAAAACTACTTATGGTACACCGAAAGAATTGTGTTAATTAGATGTGAGATAGTACGAGGGTGGAAATTGAACTTCAACATTAAAGAAACCAATGTATTTTAAAACATTCGGCTTTTAGTGTGGTCTAAATCTAATATTAGTTGAAACCTTAACAGGATATATTAAGTTTAATTTATATAAAATTTAGAGGCCCAATATCCAAAAACGAATAATGGGCTTCCGAAATATTATATTATCCTAAATATACTCTTAGAGCTGCGCTTCTATTATGATGACGAAGCTTTCTTAAAGCTTTTTCTTTTATTTGTCGTACGCGCTCGCGTGTAAGATCAAATCGTTCACCTATTTCTTCAAGTGTTAAGGAATGTTCCCTACCAATGCCAAAATATAACCGTATTACTTCAGCTTCTCTTGTGGTAAGTTTTGAAAGCGCTCGCTCTATTTC
>JAYPYN010000146.1:0-1292 GCA_038154605.1 Balneolaceae bacterium | reverse complement strand
GGATTCGGGATTTCTTCATTTTCGAGCACATCTAGAAGTCGATTATCTTCTCCTTGAGCAAATGGTGCATCCATAGAAAGATGACGACCAGAGATTTTTAGCGTATCAGCAACTTCACCAACAGTCATTTCAAGGCTCTCAGCAAGCTCATGAGCGGATGGTAACCGTTCGTATTCTTGTTCAAGCTTAGAGAGTTCTTTACCTATTTTATTAAGAGCGCCTACACGATTTAATGGGAGACGTACTATTCTACTTTGCTCCGCTAATGCCTGAAGTATGGATTGGCGAATCCACCATACTGCATATGAAATAAATTTAAATCCTCTGGTTTCATCAAATCGTTTTGCTGCTTTAATTAATCCTAAATTTCCTTCATTAATTAAATCACCTAGCGATAATCCTTGATTCTGATATTGTTTAGCAACTGAAACTACGAATCTTAGATTTGCTTTGGTTAGATCTTCTAATGCTCTCTGACTTCCTTTCTGAATCTCTTTAGCCAAACGTACTTCATCGTCTGGAGTAATGAGTTTTTCTTTACCGATCTCGTGTAGATAACGATCTAATGATTCCGATTCACGAGTCGAAATTCCTGAACTTTTAGCCACAATTTATAAGTTTTGGTGAAAAATTAGCGTAAACGCGAGATGAATACAGTAATTTTTGTTAAGCTGAATTAATAAAACCTTATTTCTAAGCTCCATGGGCATCTGCACTCCATCTTGATAATCTTTTAATATACGTATTTTACAACTCATAATTCGATTAAATATTCAAGAAACTCTCTATTATATTTTATTCTAAATATTCGTTCACAAGTCCAAGAATTTACAATATCACATCGATAATTATGTCAAATAATACTATTTATTTAATACTAGATATAAAAAACGAAATCAGTACAAATAAAATTTAACCTATATAATTATTTTAAGTTTAGAAAGGATAAACCTGCAGAATTAAAATCTAGATGAAAAAAATCCGCAATTGATGCCCCCACATCAGCAAAAGTTTTTCTTATTCCAAGATTTTCTTTTGTTGCTTTATTCTTTGGATAAACTAATACAGGAACAAATTCTCTAGAATGATCGGTTGATGATGAACAAGGATCGTTACCATGATCACCGGTTATAATCAGTAAATCATCCTCTCCTAAATTAGATAAAATAACCGGTATAGCATCATCAATTTCTTTTAAACTATTTGCGAAACCTACTGGATCAAGCCTATGTCCATATAATTGATCCGTATCAATAAGATTTACAAAAATAAAAGCATCTTCAGTGTTAGCC
>JAYPYN010000145.1:0-5751 GCA_038154605.1 Balneolaceae bacterium | reverse complement strand
GCCCCTCGAACTACGTGCCTGCGCCCCTCGAACTACGTGCCTGCGCCCCTCGAACTACGTGCCTGCGCCCCTCGAACGCCGTGTGTAAATCAAAAGGCTGGACGAAATAAAAACACCCTGTATCATGGATTCATTCTTACGGGAGGCAATTTTATGGACACTCTGGATAAAGCACTTGCTCGAATTGAGAAAAACATTCAAGAACGAGCAAAAGAAACAAGCCAACAATCCGCTAAAATTGTTCAGCTTCCCTTATGGTCTGAGCCGGTAAGAGGAACCCCAAACCAAGCTTTAAGAGGGGCTTTGTTTGCAGGCATCCAAGGGAAACAGGCTAAATACATGTTACGTGAAGAGATTCTAGCCTCCCCTAAAGGTTTTAATATACGCTTTACAGGAAAGCAGCTTACACAAACTGATCTGGATGTCTGGGAAGAGGCTCTACACCTTGCCAAACAACAGCCACTTGGTTCAAAGATAGAGTTTACGGCTCATGCATTTTTAAAAGCTTTGGGACGATCTACAGGCAAGCCTATGCATGAATGGCTTAAAGATTCTTTCGCACGGCTTAACGCATGTTCTGTTGAAATTACCGATAGCCGAGAACAAAAAACATATTTTGGTTCTCTGATTGAAGGTGGTGCGCGTGACGATGATACAGGGCGTTATGTACTACAAATCAACCCGCAAATGCTGCGCTTGTTTGACACAGGCTGGACAGAAATAGACTTTAAACAACGTCAATTGCTGCGCCGTAAACCGCTTGCACAATGGCTGCATGGTTTTCTGGCCACCCATAAAGAACCACACCCTATGAAGGTCGAAACCTATCATAAGCTCAGTGGCAGCAACACAAAGCAATTGAAGCGTTTCAAAGAAGCTCTGAGCAAAGCTTTAACGGAACTTCAAAAAATCTATTACATCCGTGGTTTTGAAATCAAAGACGGACTTGTTCACATCGAACGCACCGCAAATGATATTCAAAAAATCCACGCACCTAAGCCAAACATATCTCACAGATAAAACCCTGCTCTTGATTGGTTGAGTGAGGGGGGAATCTTTTTTCTTTTCAGCCATTACAGGCTCACCAAGCCTAAAGCTTTCGCTGCTGCTAGCTTCCTGCTCCGTCATGGCGTCGTTCGGGGGTTTAAGCGTTTGGATGGCAGATAGGTTCTCATGTCAAAAGAAGGAGCGCAGCGGCTTTTGATATGAGGTTCTAGGTGTCATACAAAAAGCGTTCCCCGAATGAGGACAGGGCGGAACAGGTTGCGGCGATGTCACCACCAACTCACAAACATAGTTTCGTTTTTGGAGCGCGCTTAGCGGTAGAGGATGCAACGGAGAAGAGTGCAACGGCTCTCCTTGCCAAGATGTGTAATTACGGGAAAATCTCGCCAGAGATTTGTACGTACATTACGCCATCTTGCTACTCTGCACCTCTGCCTAAAACATAAACTCGGGTTTGAATTTGGAGCAAAGTGTGCGGAAGAGGGTCAATGGGAGAAGAGCGCAGCGGCTCTCCCTTGCGAGATTGGAAATTGACCGCAGTTTGAACGGCAAAGCCGATTCAAAATGTGGGCACATTTCCGAAGCTCGCTACTCTATGCTTTTAGCAATTCAATACGGGTGATTTTTGATCTGATGTGCTGCTGATTTTTAAGCTTCGCAGAACGCACACAAACTCTAACGAAGTGAGTTTGTATAAGTGCGCACTTGTCAGTGATGGGCTTGTTGAATTTGCAAGATTTGATTTAATGCAGGGGCTCGCCGCCCCTCTTGGCCTTACGCTATCGCTACAGACCAATTCACCCGCAGGTATTGCCAAAACATTGATAAGGATTATTCATTGTCTTTTATGGGCATTTTTTGATACGGTCTAAACACGGTACAGGCTGAGGAGCCGATGACCGTAAACGTTGATAAACCTCCTTCCTAACCGAAGGAGGTTTTATTTTGTCCTGGCTTTGATTGAGAGCATTGTTAAGTTGAATAGAAAAAAGCATGTGCTAGCTCTGATTTTCTTCGGCTGGTTAACAATATGGTCTTCACCTTCATTGGCATATGACGAAAGCTACAAAAGCAATCCGATTGAAGCATTCATGATTTTTTTTGTTAACTCAGGCATAACGCTAGAGTTTGGCGATGAAATACTATGCACGACATTTTCTGCAATTGGCAAGGAAAGCTATGAGGGGCTTTTTTCATCCAGAATCTTTAAAAATTGTAGAACACAGGCTAGAAACAAGATTGCTTACATTGAACAAAATCATCCTTGGGCTGGTTTAATAGGAGCAATATTTGGGTATGTATTCTTTGCACCATTAACTATATTTTTTGCAAGAGAATTAAAGGCTCAAAACACACCAAAAGGTGTGTTTGAAACAGTTTTTAAAGTTGAAATCATTGAATCTGTAGTGTGTATAGTGGGGCAATTATTTACGGATGGTAAATTAGAACCAGCAATGTTTTCATTAGTTCTAGGCGGCTTTTCTGGGATTGTTAGAGGCGGATTCCAAGGGCTTAAACTTAAATTCAAAATAGAGCCTGATTTTAAATACACCGTTGCTATTTGGATTATAGCGAGCATATCAGCTATTGTTTATCTGGCTAATTTGAATTAGTCGGTGAATTCATAATTATCAGGAGAAATCATTGAGATAGCATCTTTTACTTCCATTGATTCAGGATCGATAGACTCAAACGCTTCCATGCACATTGCCCATACTGATAATTGTTTTTTTGCTAAGCTAGTTTTAGCGTTATCGAGGTCTTCTTTTGTTACGATAATTTTCTTATCTAATTTTTTATTCCAAAGATGCTTGCTTTGAAGATAACTTTCTTCAAGTGAGGGGCTAATTTTAACCAAGTTTTCTATGTATTGGTAATCATCAACCATTATCTTGAATTTACAATACCATTTGGCCCATAGGTTGTTTTATTAAAATTCACGGTGTTACCCATTGAGTCAATTTGTTTTTCATACATTTTCCCGTAACCACTATTGTTTGCAGGGGAAAATGATTGAACGGCAACTCCATCATTAGGCAATCGATGATATGTTATGTTCGTAGCATTTGAGGCTGGTGGATAAAAGCGCGCCACATTATCTAGTTGGCTAGCATTAAGTGATTTAGCAGCATTACTAAAAGCACCACCGATGCCACCTGCATGGGCGGAAATACTAAAAACAGCGATAAATAGAAAAAGGCCAATATTTTTGGTAGGTCTTAAATATCTCATATTGTTCGCTCCCTATTTTTTAGTACGTTGTGCCAAACCTTCTAAAGTTAAAAAATGGTGCTGCCCCTCATAATTCTTTGGAACTTTATCTATCCATGGATCATCTTCATCCATAGTACTGGGATCAACCAGAGACTTATAAGGAATATTGTCCTCACTTCTACCAGAATTATTTAACCACCATTCAAGAATACGTGGAAATTCTTCTTGAGTAAAACCTTGCTCCATTGCACTTTGATAACATTTCTTTGTGAAATTATCGATATTGTAATAGTTGTACTTCTTTGCTCCATCAACGAAGTCAGCAAAGTCTTTTCGAAGAGATATTGTCATCTCTTCGTTTTTAGAAACTAAAACTTTTATCTCTCGATATTCAAAATCATCATCACTCATACCAACAGTATTGGCATAATGAGTAATTATTAATCAAGATTTAAATTAGGTGTTGGTGGTTTAGGGGCTGAATTATTTACGATATCTGGACCTCCTGTTCTGGGGGGATTCCAGTCTGCTCTTTCATAGCCACTATTCAAAGTTTTAAAAGAATCTGTATTCGTTTTAGGAGGGTTAGCAACCTCGTTAAAAACTTTTCTCAATTCTATATTTTTCATTGCACCACCAATGCCACCCGCATAAGTGGACGAGCTAAGAGCTGTAACGAACAAAAAAACACCAACCGTTTTAATGGGCTTCAAGTAGCTCATATCACTCTCCCTATTCCACTGTGTATTTTTGAGACTTCACATATTACCCCTTCAGATTCACCCTCACAAGCATGGCCTCATAGCATTGCTACAGTTGACTTTTCATGATCTCTTGATAGGTTACACCCGTTACTATAACGGTATCGTTCTATTGGAACGACACGCAACTCAAAGGAAACAGGTATGGGTTACACCTTGGGACAGGCCGCAAAAGCTACAGGGAAGAGCAAGACAACAATCCAAAGAGCAATTAAAAGCGGCAGAATATCTGCATTAAAAAATGATATTGGTGAATACAATATTGATCCTGCTGAACTGCACAGAGTTTTTGAACCTGTTCCAGAGAAACGGAACAAGGAACAGAAAAAGGAACAAACCGTGCCCCCTGTGAATACGGGTATGTTACACCAACAAATCGCCCTACTGGAAAGCCAAGTCAACGACTACAAGCAACGCCTTGACCGATCAGAGCAAGAACGCCGAGAAACACAGGAAAAGCTGACCTTGATGCTTACGAACCAGAACAAAAAAGGGCTAATCGCCCGTATTTTTGGTTGATTTGTAATCATTACTGTAGTTATAATTGTAGTTACAAGATAAGGGCGTTATTTTGTTTGAATGGGATGAAAAGAAGCGAGAAATCAACCTCTCGAAACATGGAATTGATTTCATCGATGCAAAAGAGATTTGGCAACGATCCGTTTTGGAAATTGAATCACCGCAAGCCCAACACGGTGAGAAACGGTTTCTTGCTATTGGAGAAATGAGCGGTATTTGCATCACTGTGGTTTACACATGGAGAGATAAAACAAGGCGGATTATTAGCGCAAGAAGGGCACGAAACAATGAAAAAGAAACTTACAACCATGCAACTCGGTGAAGGATTGGAACAGGGTCAATCTGATTTGGAACGTCTAAAAAACATGTCCGATGATGATATTGATTGCAGTGATATTCCTGCATTGGATGATGACTTTTTCAAAAACGCGAAAATTGTAACGCCTCCCGCAAAGGAGCAATTAACAATCAGGCTCGATAATGACATGCTTGAATGGTTTAAAAACCAAGGAAAAGGTTATCAAACCCGCATAAATAGTGTACTAAGAGCGTATTACGATGCGCACCAGTCACAATCACAAAATTCACCCAAGCCTTAAAATCGATTTTAAGGCTGCCTGAGAGCGATTTAAAAACTTAAACGTACATTTCCATAGGAAAGACATTTAACAGCACTCCACGGGCTTCTGTGTCGCTTTAAATGCTATTCTTGTTGCTTGTCATTGCCCTATATCAAAAAATTCTTTTCCTACTGCCCTAAAAATCCAATTATCGATTAATTTCCACTCAAAACCCTTATCAATGTTTTGACAATACCTGCGGGTGAATTGGTCTGAAGCGATAGCGTAAGGCCAAGAGGGGCGGCGAGCCCCTGTGACCGTAGGGAACAAAAAAGCATGAGCGACAGCGAAATTCACTGTTTAAAGCTTGAACTGTAATCTCAGTTTATCGTCTCGAAGTGAGGTTGATCTATTTAATATATATTTAAAATATATTTAGCTAATTTGACCGAACCTCGTAAGCGGTTGAAATATAATGACTTATGGCTTTGTTTTTGGGATTACCCGCCCCTCGAACTACGTGCCTGCGCCCCTCGAACTACGTGCCTGCGCCCCTCGAACTACGTGCCTGCGCCCCTCGAACTACGTGCCTGCGCCCCTCGAACTACGTGCCTGCGCCCCTCGAACTACGTGCCTGCGCCCCTCGAACTACGTGCCTGCGCCCCTCGAACTACGTGCCTGCGCCCCTCGAA
>JAYPYN010000144.1:2687-5778 GCA_038154605.1 Balneolaceae bacterium | reverse complement strand
GGGGTGTATTATGCGGTATCCATCCGCTGCATTCGCAATGAATGCAAAAATGCCAACCCGTGAATTTACAGAGTTTTATTATAATGCTTGTTTGGTTGATTATGCTAAACTTAAATTAGCTATGGAACCATTAGAAAAACGACTTCGAGCAACAGATATCATCCATCTTAAAGGCGAGGGAACCGACATAAAATTTTCTGTAAAAGGTCAAAATTGGGTTCCTTGTTTTGGAGCGCACAATATACCTGATGGAGAAATTTTCACTTCCCCAATTTTGGATTCTGTAAATGGGTACATCACTTATGCGCCCTCAGTGTACCAAGGAAAACCATTTGAATTTGTAAAACTTGTTGTTGAACATGGGGTAGTAGTGGATTTTGATTCATCCAACAATAGTGCATTACAAGATATCTTAGATACTGATGAGGGAGCTCGGAGGTTTGGTGAATTTAGCTTTGGTACCAATCCTGTTATTGAGAGTCCGATGTATGATATTCTTTTTGATGAAAAAATTTATGGCTCCAATCATTTAACTCTTGGCAAAGATTACGAGATTGCCCCTAATGGTAATTCTTCTAACATACATTGGGATCTAGTATGTATAGGCGCAGATGTTTATTTAGATGATGAACTCATTCGAAAAGGTCGTGAATATGTTGTTGAAGATCTGAAAGGATTGAATCCAGAACATCTACTTAAGTAAAACTGTATATCTGAAATTATTTATTCATCTATTTTGATGTGCCAAAATTAAATCACATTCATAAAATTAGCATAAAAAAATATGTTAATATGTTATTATGTAGATATTTTATTCTATTTTTTTGAATTACTATTAAATTTTTATCACCCTTATACTTTTTAATAACAATAACTAATAAAATTTTTAGCTTTCATTTAAAACTTGAAATACCTTTTTAATCTTCTAGTTTTAGATTCTAAATATAAAAACATAAATACGTTTACACATATTTATGTTTCTTATTTAATTCAAAATCGACTCGTTTTTGTTGTAATAAAATTAAGTCCACACATAATCTCTTTTTTTATTTTGGTGGACTTAAAAATCGGAATATGTTGTCAATTAAAATGAATATTTAGACATCAAGAAAAAGAAATTTGGGTTCGCATCATCATTACCTGATTCAGAAATATAATCTCCCCGAAGAAATGTACTTGCACCTCCAACCACTGTCCAATTTTTCATAAATTTGTAAGTAATGGTTACATCGATTTCGTTGCCAACATGTGCGCTTGCCAAATTTTGAGAAGGTGTACGAAGCTTACCTAAACCTGCATTATACCAAGAATCTGAATCTTCATTTACTAAGTAAAACATTTGCCATCCTATTCGATATGAAAATTTGTTGGAAACTTTACCAGCGCCAACTAGCTCAAAATTATGTAGGTTTTGTAATCCAAATAAATCCATATATCCATAATAGGCATGATTTAATGGATACAAATTATCAAATGTTTGATGTTTATCATCATTTGAATCCTTATCCCCAGAACCAAAGTTGTAAGCAGTACTTAATCGTGGCTTACTCCAAAAACTAGTTTTATAACCTAGCTCTAGATGTAGCATATATGCAGAATGATCTAAACCACCAAAAGAACCAATTTGATATGCAAATTCGCCATTCATATCAACATCGTTTTGTTTATAATCAGCTCGTACTCCGAAGGTAGAAACGGCATCATCCGCTTTATCCTCCTCACGATATAAGTAATAATATTCTGTTGTGATCTTAGGTATCAATTTTCTATCGGTTATATAAATTCCACTAAAAGAACTATCAAAATATCTTTTTGTGGTTCGGTCATGATTATTAAACTCATCTGGGGATACCGGCACTACTTGGGAAGCAAAAAGTTCTGCTGAACGTCCTTCCTTGTTTCCATAAGAAATACGCACACCATCCCAAACTCGTGCAGTATTAACCCACTCTAGAGAAGAAACTAGCCGTTTCTGTCCAAGATTAAATTTTTGCCTACCTAGTTTAATCTGTAATGGAGTTTTGTTAATTGAAACAGTTACTACAGCAAATGCACGATGTATATCTAACTGGTCTTTGTAAATATTTGGTACTGCTTTTTCATTAATTGATGGGGCACCACTAGCGCTTTCGCCAAAAATTCTAGCATCTTGTGCTTCTACAAAAAAAGATACTTTATCGATTGGTTTCCAATTAACATTAATACGGAATTGAGATAAAAGATAATCCTGATTACTATCTTTAAAATTGTAATCTACTTTGGATTCGGCTCTTAATCTAATACTTCCTTGAACGTTAAATTTTTCTTGAAGAGCCATTAAGTCGGTGCTAAAAAAAGTTATTGCAATGACTAGAATTATATAATGTATTCCCGCTTTTTTTTTTGATTTCATCGCTACTCATTAATAATTAAAATTTATTATACGTATCGACTTTATCCCCAAATTCTTAAACGAGCCTAATCATACTTAATTGATTAATGACTAAGTAAACAGAAAAAGAGTTATAATATCACCAATTAATTCTTGATCCAATTTTCAAGTTTATTTATAACTTCTGCAAAAGCTACTGACTGTCCATCTTTAGTAATAGTAGCTTCAAATTGGATAGGTTCATCATTTTCTCTCATAATTAATTTCGTTGCCAAAACGTTTGTAATGTTTTGTTGAATCACGCGTTTTAGAGGACGAGCTCCATAAATTGGGTCATAACCCCGATCAGCAATCCAATCTTTTACTGAATCTGGAATGGTTAAAATAACATTATTTTTTTCTAGCAATTGATATACTCTTGCTAATTGTATATCAACAATAGATCGAATGTGTTGTTTACCTAGTGGATGAAATACGGTGATATCATCTACTCTATTCAAAAACTCAGGTCTAATGGTTCGTTTAAGTTGATCTACTAATTTATTTTGAAGTGTTAGATACTGTTCGTTATTTAATTCTCCCCCAGATTTTTCCATCTCATTGACAATCAAATGTGATCCAATATTACTTGTCATTATGATAATAGTATTTTTAAAATCTACCGTAGTTCCTTTATTATCCGTAAGCCTTCCCTCATCTAAAAGTTGTAATAAAATGTTG
>JAYPYN010000144.1:0-2677 GCA_038154605.1 Balneolaceae bacterium | reverse complement strand
TTTTCGATTTCATCTAATAAAATCACAGAATATGGATGTCGGCGTGCTGCCTCGGTTAACTGTCCACCTTCGTCGTACCCTACATATCCAGGAGGAGCACCCACTAATCTACTTACTGCATGTTTTTCCATGTATTCACTCATATCAATACGAATAAGTGCATTCGAATCATTAAATAGATATTCTGCAAGGGTTCGTGCTAACTCAGTTTTTCCAACACCAGTAGAACCTAGAAAAAAGAATGAGCCAATCGGTTTATCAACATCCTGCAAACCAGCTCTTGACCTTCTTACTGCGTTTGCCACAGCCTCAATTGCCTTATCTTGGCCAATCACCCGTTTATGTAGTTCTTCCTCTAGTAGTAGAAGTTTTTGGCGCTCGGATTGCATCATTCTTGTAACTGGAATTCCTGTCCAACGGGCAACTATCTCAGCAATATCTTCTGCATCAACTTCTTCTTTTAGCAACGATTTTTTTTCTTGCATCTCATCGATAGCACATTGGGTGCTTTTTAAGTCTTTTTCTAATTGAGCGATGGTACCATATCTTAGTTCTGCTACTTTCTCATAATTTCCTTCCCGCTCAGCCTTATCTGCCACATTTCGTGTTGTTTCTATTGCTTTTTTTAATTCTTGAGCTTTTTGAATAAGGTCTCTTTCTTGCTCCCATTGAACCCGCATTACTTTTCGAGATTCCTCTAGGTTTGCAAGTTCTTTTTCGATTCCCTTGATTTTGGATTCATCTTTTTCTCTTTTCAATGCCTCTCTTTCAATTTCTAGTTGCCTAATTTGGCGTTCAATGGCGTCAAGCTCTTCTGGGAGGGAATCAATTTGAAGTCTTAATCTAGATGCTGATTCATCAATTAAATCAATTGCTTTATCTGGTAAAAAACGATCTGAAATATATCTTTGAGATAGTTCAGCTGCTGCGATGATAGCGGAATCTGTAATTCTAACACCATGATGAACTTCATATCTCTCTTGTAATCCTCGCAGTATTGACACGGTGTCTTCTATGGATGGTTCGCCCACAACTACGGTTTGTAACCTTCGTTCAAGAGCTTTGTCTTTTTCAATGTATTTTCTGTATTCGTCTAATGTGGTAGCTCCAATAGCATGCATTTCTCCACGGGCGAGAGCTGGTTTTAAAATATTTGCTGCGTCCATAGCTCCTTCGCTAGCTCCTGCACCAACTAAGGTGTGTATTTCATCAATAAATAAAATGACTTCACCATCCGAATCCGTCACTTCTTTCACAACCGCTTTTAGTCGTTCTTCGAATTCTCCTCTAAATTTTGTTCCAGCAACCAATGCGCCCATGTCAAGTGCGAGAATCCTCTTACTCTTTAATCCCTCTGGCACATCACCTCTAACAATTCTCAAAGCCATGCCTTCAGCGATAGCAGTTTTTCCAACTCCTGGTTCTCCAATAAGAACAGGATTATTTTTGGTTCGACGAGTTAAAATCTGCATTACTCTACGAATCTCTTGATCTCTTCCAATTACAGGATCTAATTTGTTTTTTTCAGCCAGTTCGTTAAGGTCTCGCGCATATTTTTCAAGAGATGCAAATCTACTCTCTGCATTAGGGTCATCCACTTTATGTCCGCCTCGAACGTCGCCTAATATTTTTAAAATATTTTTCTTAGTTACTCCTTGATTAGTTAAAACCGTACTTATTTCATCGTTTGCTTGCACTAAACCTAATAGCACATGCTCGCTACTTATATATTGATCGTTTAAATCTGTGGCTTCTTTTTGAGCTGCATCTAAAGCAATTTTTAAATTTGTAGACAAATATTGACCGGATACTGAAGCCCCTTCAACTCGTGGTAATCTAGATAGAACGAGTTCAACAACGTTTTGAATCTCCGCTACATTTGCGCCTAATTTATTCAATAATGTATGAACTATGTTTTCTGAATCTGTTAAAAATGCTTTCAAAACATGTACAGGTTCAACGGCCTGATTATTTCCAGATTGGGCAAGTTCTAATGCACTTTTAATTACTTCCTGTGCTTTAAGAGTATATTTATTAAGATTCATCGTTTCCTCTTGTTCCCTTTATTACTTGTACACGACTTAAATCGAAAATCATGCCCGAATTGTGGTTCTGACTTAATAGCAGTATTCTATAAAGATGCCAAAATATTTACAAAAAATACCTCCCATATTCTATAATTCAAATACTGAAAAACCTATCAATCAGTGTTTGGTTTGTGATACAAACTTACTCTCAGATACAGAATATATAATCGAAAAATCGATGGTTAACTATCCAGGTACTGGTTCTTTAGATCTAATCTGGGAGTTTGCTATTTGTATAAATTGCATGAATCATGTAATGAATGAATATTCAAAAGAATCTCATCAAGCAATGAATACTTATTTCATGGAAAACATGAATTTAAAAAGGCAAACTACACTCGCTTCAAATAATAATTTTGACGCTAATGCATGGTTAAGTGAATGTATTATTACTGGGAAACATCAAAACACATGTTCTCAATTTCAAATCTGTTTACAATGTGTTGGAGAACAAGCTATTTTCGATCGTACTCCTTTTATGATATCGGATGAAGCTATGGATGAGGTTACAAAATTATTGAGTAATTCCACCATCGATGCAATGAATAGATTTAGGGATATTCATTTTCCTCCACCTGAAGATTTAAGAC
>JAYPYN010000143.1:3929-5836 GCA_038154605.1 Balneolaceae bacterium | reverse complement strand
CATCAAAAAGTTCAAAAACTTGAAAGTTGGTCTAAAAAAGCTAATGGAGAAGTTTTTCCAATAGAAATTTTAGTAAATAAAGGTAGTTATTTTGGTCAAAGTGTATTAATCATTATTGAAAGAGATATCTCTGAAAGAAAATATGCTGAAGAAGAATTATTACGTAGAGAAAAATTCTTTAGCGGTCTTTTTAATACATCACCATTAGCTATAAGCATGCTCAATGCACACAACGAAATTGAATTAGTTAACAAAGGTTTTGAGTCATTATTTGGGTACAAATTAGAAGAAATTCAAGGGCTAGAAATTAACCGTTTTATCGTTCCAGATGAAGAAATGGAAAATGAACAACGAAAAATAAATTCACCATTCGTTGAGGAATTTCAAGCTAAGAGACTTAAAAAGGATGGCAAATTACTGGATGTAATTGTGTATTTCGTTCCTGTAATTATTGACAATAAAGTAGAAGCTAAATTTGGATTATATGTAGATGTGACAGAGCGAGAACGTTCTGAAGAAACTATTCGTAAATCACTTAAAGATAAGGAGTTGTTACTTGCCGAAGTTCATCACAGAGTAAAGAATAATTTAGCTGTGATTAGTGGATTATTAGAGTTACAATCATTTTCTGTTGACGACCAGAAGGTGAGTCGTGCATTAAAAGATAGCCGATTAAGAATTCAATCCATAGCACAGGTTCACGAAAAATTATATCAAAACGAAAACTTATCAGAGATTGAGGTGAAGCCATACATCCAAGAACTTATAGTAAGTTTACATAAATCATTTAAATCACTAACAACCGATATCAAAGTGAACTATGATATAGACCCAGTAAACATGATTATAACACAAGCTATACCTTGTGGTTTACTTATTAATGAAATAGTAACTAATGCCTATAAACACGCTTTTAAGGATAGAGATAAGGGTGAAATTACAATCAGTTTGAAAAGTGGAAAAGATAATCTAATTTTATCAATTAAAGATAATGGGATTGGCTTAGATAATATGAATTATTCAAAACCAGGGACTTCGTTAGGAATGAAGTTGATTCGCACACTATCAAAACAATTAAAAGCAGAATCTAATATTAATAGTACAGAAGGTGCAGAATTTATTTTCAGCTTCAAACATATCAGTGTATAAGTGCTAAAATAGTAGCTGACATTGTTGAAATTGTTTACCATAAAATATTGTCGTTGGGGAAGAAACAGAAATAAAGCAATAGAGAGGTAAGCTTAGGCATTCTCATATTCAAGAACGATTAAATTTGAATGTTCTAGTTGGTCAGCATATTTTAAAAAATTTTGATTAACGGGTAACCGATTGAGTATATGTTGAAAAATAACTGAAACTCATAACTCATTATTAACACACCCAACACCTATTTTTACGTGGTTTTGCCATATTAGAAGTGTGTTTTTTACTAAATAGAAACCATTCTAAAGATGAGCTATTATTACCTCAAATTGTCTTTAAATTGGATGTGAAGCAATAAATTACAGTGCGTTCTGGCAGATTCGAACTGCCGACCTCCACGATGTCAACGTGGCGCTCTAACCAACTGAGCTAAGAACGCTTTCTAGCCCAAAATATAAGCATTATCCAATTTTGTACAAGAAATAAAGTGTATTCAATGTTTACTGTTTCTTATTAATATTAACGGTGAAATGGTTATCTTTGTCGCGAATTTAAAACCGAGATATGATTAATCGAAGATTAGCACGTGAGTACGTTCTCAAGAGTTTGTATGCGCATCAACAGAGTGGAGATACCGTTCAGTATGTGGCTGATACAATTTTGAAAGAGCTTGTTAAAGCGGAAAAAGAGATTAGAAGATTCTCAGAGCAATTATTCTTCAAAACGTTGGAAAATAGATCTCAATTTAATGAAATTATATCTCG
>JAYPYN010000143.1:0-3919 GCA_038154605.1 Balneolaceae bacterium | reverse complement strand
TAAGTTGGTGCTTCAAATGGCATTATGTGAATTTTTGTATTTCGAAGATATTCCAACAAAAGTAACAATAAATGAAGCTATTGAGCTTGTTAAAAAATTTTCCACAGCAAAATCTGGGCAATTTGTGAACGGAATTCTTGATGCTTCGCTTTATGACCTAAAGAGCGACGATAAAATCAAGAAAACAGGAAGAGGGCTTATAGAAAAGTCCCAAAAATAAATGACACTTAAAAGAGATGCATACATCGCAATTGGCGATATACATGGCTGTGCCAAAACGTTAAGAGTTTTGTTAGATCAGTTATTGACAGAATATGGAGATAAAAGAGAATATGTATTTTTGGGTGACTATGTGGATAGAGGGCCTTTTTCAAAAGAAGTAATTGATATTTTAATCGAGTTCCAAAAATCTCATACCTGCCATTTCATTAGGGGAAATCATGATCAAATGTTTTTGACCTACTATCAAGACACAAAATATTATGAATATTTAAATTATGGAGGAGCACATACTCTAGAATCGTATTATGCATCCAGTCCTGATAAGAAAGTACCATATAGCCATCTCCGATTTTTAGTTTCCACAAAACTATATTACGAGGCAAACGATTATGTGTTTGTACATGGTGGATTGCCACCAGCAATGTCTATTGCAGAAGCACTAGCAGATAAGGAAATATATAGTAGTTTTCTATGGCAAAGAGAACATTTAGAAACAGAACAAAACAATTGGGAAAAAACCGTAATTTTCGGTCATACTCCAGTTCGTGAACCCATTCAAAGAAATAATATGATAGGGATTGATACCGGGTGTGTATATGAGCAATTCGGAAAATTGACAGCGGTAATTTTACCAGAAATCGAATTTGTTCAACAAAAAAGAATAGATTTTTAAACAAAATATTTCAACAAATTAATGAGTCTAAAGTGTGGTATAGTTGGCTTACCAAATGTCGGTAAATCAACCCTTTTTAATGCATTAAGCAATGCAGGTGCAGAATCAGCAAATTTTCCATTTTGTACAATCGATCCCAATGTTGGGCAAGTACCAATTCCCGATACAAGATTAACAACCTTAGCGGCATTAGCCGAATCAAAAAATGTGATTCCAACAAGTATTGAATTTGTTGATATAGCAGGGCTAGTTAAAGGAGCAGCGGAAGGAAAAGGAAAAGGAAATGCATTTTTATCACATATCAGAGAAGTGGATTTAATTCTTCATGTGGTGCGCTGTTTTGAAGATGATGATATCATTCATGTAGAAGGGGATGTTAATCCTGAAAGAGACATTGCTATCATCGAATCAGAACTGATATTAAAAGATCTTGAAAGTGTTGAAAAGAGAGTAGAAAACCTAAAAAAACAAGCTAAAAGTGGTGACAAAGCCATGAAGGCACAGTTACAGGTCGTAGATGATTTGCGTGAACATTTAGAGAATGGAAACACTGCTAGAACATTTGATGCTACAGAAGACCAAAAAGCAGCATATAAAGATTTATTTTTACTATCAGAAAAATCGGTGTTATATGCATGTAACGTGGGTGAAAGTGATTTAGAATCGGGTAACGAACTAGTTACAACTGTGGAGAAGATTGCATCTACATTTGATGATGAAGTGGTAATGTTTTGTGCAAAAATTGAAGCAGAAATTGCTGAATTAGATGAGGAAGAAAAAGAGATGTTTTTGGATGAACTGGGGGTGGCTAGTGCTGGCCTAGACCGTTTAATCCATGCTGCATACTCTGAACTTGGTTTGATTACTTATTTTACAGTTGGTCCAAAAGAATCTAGAGCTTGGACAATAAAAAAGGGTACCAAGGCGCCTCAAGCAGCAGGGGTGATACACACAGATTTTGAACGAGGTTTTATTCGTGCAGAAACTATTGCATACAACGATTATGCAGAATTAAAAAGCGAAAAAGCGGTAAAAGAAGCTGGAAAGATGAGGCAAGAAGGTAAAGATTATACCGTTGAGGATGGAGATGTAATGTTGTTCAGGTTTAATGTGTAGTAATAGCGTAGTATCTTAAATGATTAATTGGAGCCTCTAGGAGGCTCTTTTGTTATCTTATGTTTGTTAAAAAATAAAAAAGTAAGCCAAACCAAACTCAAACCTCCAAAAATGGCTATAAATGTTAAAATAGCGGGTTTTGGATCGTTTACGGTAGATATAGAGCCTGAATAAGCAGCAATTATGGCATAAGGAATAGTTCCAAATTAGTAGAAAAAAATGTACTTCAAATAGGGCATTTTTGTAACACCTGCAAGACAACTTGTTACCTCTGGAAGCATAGGTGCGGCCCTGCATAGCATCAAACTAAAAGGACCAAACATGGTAAAAATACGTACCATTTCCTCCCGTTGTGTCTCATCTTTACTAACAAATGATAGTAATTTATCACCGTGGAAACGACTTAGAACATACCCCATTGAGCCAGCGCCTAGCATACCTATGCTAGAGTACAATACTCCTAATTCTACCCCTAAAAAAAACCCTGAAAGTATAGTTAGGGAAAGTGTAGGAATGGCAATAAATAGATCAATAAGCATTAATCCAACTATAATTGATCCAACAATCCAATGGGAAAGTTCCATAGCAGATTCAAGCCAAGTTTTTATGTCTTCGACGTTCAAAATACCTAGTATCTTAAACAGCAATAACGTAAATGTGAAAAAGGCGCCTAAAATAACTACAAATTTAATTAATGCTTTCATAGGATAAGGAAGCCGATTATATCAATGATTCAAGCAAATGGTTTTTACTGCGGTTTGATATTCGATTAATTTTGAATTTCTAGTTTTATTTGAACGGTATCAGCAGGTACGTTGTAAGGATTCACCCGATCGTAAACAACCCATGAATCACGAAATTGCTTTTTTAGTAAGTTAGAAAAGTCGATGGCATGTAATCGATTATGGAAATCGCCTACATGTACTCTGTAATAAGGTGCTTTAAAAAAAGTGTATGTTTCTGCCTGATATCCATTAATATTTGAAGCAGACCATGCTCGAAAACGTTTAGCAGTTGTATCAGCTAAAGCAGGGTCTAATCCAGAGAAAATCTGAATCCGATATCCTTCAAATAAATCAATTTCCTCTTCTTCTATTTCATCTTTTATTTTAGAATATACATTAGGAATCGTATTTCTACGATTAAAATAAGTGTCGGAAAGTGCACTAAATTGTGGGTATTCAGTGTAGAGTGAATTTTGTTCAGTTGCTAAGTGCTCTTCTTCGGAAGGAGTATGAATCACCTCATTTTCAATCTCATCCGGCATATTTTCACTTACAATAGCAGTTGAAACAACTTGGCCGTTAGACGAACATGCAAAACATAAAAAAATAAATGGGACACTTAGTCGCATATTAAAATCCAATAGGATGCCAGGTTGTTTTAATTTCTTGGGTTTCTGTAATAAAATATGGACTTTCAGCATGTGTGGAATACCAATCATCAATAGGTGTTTTAATAACTCTCTTAATATTTTCTGCCGCAAGCACATCTATATTTATTTCCATTTCTTTGGATAATCGATCAGTATAGCACAATGCGTTTACATCCATATGCCCAGCAAAATGTTCCACCAATTCTTCTTTTTTCCCAGTAATAATATTTACTACTCCTGCTGATACGTCGGATGCATTTAGAACTTCTGCAAAAGCAACGGAGGTAAGTGGATATAATTCTGATGAAAGTACTACAGAGGTATTTCCACCAGCTAAAATTGGAGCAATGACAGAAACTAATCCTAATAATGGACTATTTTCGGGGGCGATAATTCCAACAACACCTGTTGGAACAAGGATACTAAAATTAAAATGTGCACTTGAAACAGGATTTACACTTCCAAATACTTGTTGGTATTTGTCGGTCCAGCCTGCGTAATATATCAATCGATCTATTGATGCATCTACATCG
>JAYPYN010000142.1:4835-5896 GCA_038154605.1 Balneolaceae bacterium | reverse complement strand
AAAACTCCCGCTCAAATAAACCAAAACTGTCAACGAATTACCTGACTTCTACAAGGATGACCGATCGATGATTGAACTGACTTTTGATCATCAATTCACTACATTTGATGTCTATGGAGAATACAAATACGCGTACAATTTACTTAGACCACGCAGCAACAACTCCCTTAGACTCAAGAGTTTTAGAGGTAATGTTGCCGTACATGACACAAAGCTTTGGAAACGCAAATTCTGCACATCATTTAGGACAAAAAGCAAAAGTTGAAGTTGAAAATGCACGAGAAAAAATTGCACATCTTATTAATGCAGAACCAAGTGAAATAATTTTTACAAGTGGTGGAACAGAAAGCGATAATGCAGTTATAAAGGGCGTTCTAGCGTTAAGTAGAGGAAAATCTGAGGTAATTACATCCGAGCTAGAACATCATGCGGTTCTACACCCTATAGAAATGGCAAAAATGCATGGATTTATGCCCATTTATGCTGAGCCTATCAAATGTGGAACCATAACTGCAAAATCAGTAGCTAACAAAATTAGTGATCAAACTGCATTGGTAAGTATTATGCATGTGAATAATGAAATTGGATGCATTAATGAAATCAAAGAAATTGCTACTTTGTGTAGAGAGCAACATATTCCCTTTCATTCTGATACTGTACAAAGTCTTGGAAAAATTCCTATTGATGTTAAAGACCTTGGATTAGATTTTTTGAGTGGAAGCGCACACAAGATTTATGGACCAAAAGGAATAGGCATCATGTATGTAAGAAATGGCGCAAAATGGATGCCATGGATGACCGGAGGCTCTCAAGAACGTCGACGAAGAGGCGGCACCTTAAATGTACCAGGAGTAATTGGCTTTGCTAAAGCTTTTGAATTAGCACATAACGAAATGGAAGCTAATACAAATCACTACATCAAGCTAAGGAGTTTGCTTTTATCTTTAATAGACAACAAATTAACTAGCTGTAAGTATCAAATTAACGGAAACGAAAAACAAGGCGTACCCCATATTTTAAATTTAACATTTACTGATGAGCAAGGTCGTGGCGTTGATGGT
>JAYPYN010000142.1:2502-4825 GCA_038154605.1 Balneolaceae bacterium | reverse complement strand
TGCACTTCTGGTGCTATGGAAGCATCGCATGTTTTAACTGGAATGGGTCTGGTAGATGGTGTTGCTAAATCAAGTATTAGAGTAAGTTTTGGAAAAAAAAATACGGAAGAGGATATCGTCTTCTTTGTTGAGAAATTAAATTCAGTACTTCAGAGAATGTTCGCGTTGGTTTAATGAAAAGAGTTTGTGTGTATTGTGGATCTAGAGTCCCAAAAGATCAAGAAATCGTAGGATTAGCAAAAAAAATTGGAGCATCTTTCGCTAAAGAAAATATAGGACTAGTATATGGAGGTGGAAAGGTTGGTATAATGGGAGTAGTTGCTGATGCCTGCTTAGCACATAATGGCGAAGTTATTGGGGTAATACCAACAGCCATCAAGGAAATGGAAGTCGCTCACTCGGGGCTAACTGTTTTACATGAAACGATGGATATGCATACTAGAAAAGCGATGTTAGCATCTTTAGCAGATATGTTTCTTGTACTTCCTGGAGGTTTTGGTACACTCGATGAGTTTTTTGAAATACTTACTTGGCGCCAGCTTGGGTTCCATAGTAAACCCATAATACTCCTGAATATTAATGGTTACTTTAATGGTTTAATAGAATTCGTTGAGCGTGGATTAAAAGAAGATTTCTTACAAAAAAAAGCACTAAGTTTGTTTTCTACAGTCACCAATTATGATGATTGCATGGAAATTATAAGAAAAAATTAAGGGTTCCATTACATGTTAAAAATTACCCTCATAAGTATACTTTTGATATTAGTGTCTATGTCATTTACATCAGAAAAAACCATTATTAAAACTCCAGAAAATCCATTGGCCTCTTGCCCCGACACACCAAATTGTGAGCGTAAATTAAGAGCATTTATTTTAGATTCGGCAACAGTTTTAAATGCAGCAGATGAAACACTGCGCACAATGAAGGCAGAATCTATTGAGTGGAATGATGAAACGAAGCAAATTCACGCAGTATTTAGAATTCCAGTTTTTGGCTGGCGTGACGATGTTCTTATTGCCGTACATCAAGATGGCGAAACTACAACCCTTTTCATTCGCAGTGCTAGCCGCGAAGGACACTGGGATATTTGGGCAAATAAAATTCGAATTAACAAGTTTTTTAAAATTTTAAACAAAAAAATCTCCTCATGACTTCAATGAAAAACTTAACTATATCACTTGGCTCATTATTAATTATATTGGGCTTAGCATCTTATTTTGGAACTGGAAGTAAGAGTTTTACAGCAATGATACCCGCATTTTTTGGATTAGTATTTGTAATACTTGGATTTCTATCTGCATTAGAACATATAAAAAAGCACGTGATGCATGCCTCCGTTGGCTTTGCTTTACTTGGATTTGTAGGAGCAGCAAGAGGTATCCCAGGTTTTTTTGAAATATTAACAGGCGGTGAAGTCGAACGTCCAGTAGCGATCTACGCACAAATTGCTATGCTTTTAATGTGTTTAACATACATCATTGCTGCAGTTAAATCATTCCGAGCAGCTAGAAAGGCTTCTTCACAATAATTTATTTTATACAGTCTACCTATAAAATTCTGCACTTATACTATGTTTGATGAGATTGCATTATTCTTCTTTGAAAATATCTGCAATCTTATCTGCGTACTTTTCTGATACTACCCTTCTTTTAATTTTCAGAGTTGGAGTTATTTCACCTGTTTCTACGCTAAACTCGTTGGCTAATAATCTGAAATCTCTGATTTTTTCATGTGAAGCGAGTTCCTTAGAAAAAGATCTCATTTCCTTTTTGTACATATTTATTATCGCTTCATTTTGAATTAATTGCTCTGGTTTACGCTCATCAATGCCATTATCTTTGGCGAATTTATGTAGAGCATCAAAATCAGGAACTATTAAAGCAGCCATAAAATTTTGCGCTTCTCCAACCACAACTAGTTGGTCTATCCATTTACTTGTTTTTAATTTATCCTCAATGGGCCCCGGGTAGATATTTTTTCCACCAGCATTCACAATCATATGTTTTATTCTATCCGTAATCTGAAGATTCCCATCCACACAACGACCTACATCTCCTGTGTGCAACCAGCCATTTTCGTCGATCATTTCTTTGGTAGCTTCATCATTTTTCCAATAGCCAAGCATGGTATTTGGACCTCGGTTAAGAATTTCACCTGCTTTACAAGTCAATGATGTTGGATAATCTTCTCCACTTATCTCTGCGATTAATTCCCCTGTTTCTAAATCTTGTATACCAACAGTAACTCCTGGAATCACCTGCCCTACTACCCCTACAACTTCGTTTCCTGGTTTATTAGCCGCCATAACTGGTGATGTTTCAGT
>JAYPYN010000142.1:0-2492 GCA_038154605.1 Balneolaceae bacterium | reverse complement strand
GTCCATAACCCTGTAGAATAGTTAAGCCAGCACATCGAAAAAATAAATCTATATCTGGTGGTAATGCCGCACCACCAGAAACAAATAATCTAATCTCTCCACCTGTTCGTTGTTTTAGTTTATCAAAAACTAATCGATCTGCAAGTATTTTCTGTATTGCAACAAATCCTCTTTTACCTTCTGAATACTTTCGCCCAACTTCTACTGCCCAGTTGAAAATTGCCTTTTTTGTATCGCTACCTTCCTCTACCGATTTAATAATTAAGTTATAAATTTTTTCAAAAAGCCTTGGCACACTTACCATTACGGTAGGTTTTACTTCGGGCATATTTTTTGAAACGGTATCCACACTTTCCGCATAATATATTTCTGCACCACAAGCAATTATAGCATAATACCCACCGGTTCGCTCAAAAGAATGACATAAAGGGAGGAACGAAAGCGAACGATCTTTTTCATCCCAAAAAATATGCTGGGTAGCAGCTTTTACATTGCTTACTATGTTATTATGAGTAAGCATCGCTCCTTTAGGGTTCCCTGTTGTGCCTGATGTATAAATAAGTGTTGCAATATCCTCTGGCTGCACTGCTTTAGAAGATTTTAATATAGCCTCTTCATGTTTTGGAAAAAGTTTAGCCCCTTCTATTAATACATCCTGAAATAAACTCACATATTTTTTCTCTAGGTAAGTTTTAACCTTTGGTTCATCAAAGGCGATTATTTGCACAAGATCAGGGCAATTATCAAACACTTCGATTGCTTTTTTTAGCTGAATACCAGAAGAAACAAAAAATATCTTTGTATCAGAATCTTGTAGAATATACTCACATTGGGATGATGGCAAGGTTGAATAAAGAGATACATTAATAGCACCAATCAATTGAATTGCTAAATCAACGATTGCCCATTCGTACCTATTTTCACTTAAAATACCAACACGATCTCCATGTTTAACTCCACGTTCTACTAAATAAGCGGCCATCGATTGTACATCATCTTCAACTTGGTCCCAATACACTGGTTCGTAATTTCCTTTTGGGTTAAGTTTATGATGAAATACCGCTTTATGTTGTCCAACATATTTTTTGGCAAGATTTTTAAACAAATCTGTAAGTGTCTCAAAAGGTACAATTATTGGCATTCTATTAAATTTTATTCCTAATTCCAGCTTAATATAAAACTCTTCTAAGTAAAAGCACTAGTTTCATTACAGGTGTAACAAGTTGTATATTTAACAAAAATTTTTATTAATGGCACATCCCGCTCACGAAGATACAATTAACCTAGTTAAAGAAATTTTTAGGTCTTATTTAAAAGAAGGTAATCAACGCCAAACTCCAGAACGATTTATGGTTTTGGAAGAAATATATCGGGCAGACGGTCATTTCGATGCCGATGATATATTCTTTAGGATGCAGGATGGAGGCACAAGGGTAAGCCGTGCAACTGTTTACAACACGTTGGATCTTTTAGTTGAATGTGGCTTAGTTCAGCGTCAACAATTTGGTAAAAGTCAGTACTATTATGAGCGCGCATACGCTTATCAACAACACGATCATATTATATGCAATGAATGTGGCCATGTGTTAGAATTTTGCGACCCTCGGATTGGGGAAATACAAGATCTCATAGGAAAAATTCATAACATGAATATTGATTCACACTCTCTACATTTCTACGGCTCTTGTAAAGATATTGAAGCCTGCTCCTACAGGAAAGCAAATATGGGAAAGAAAGATTTAGTGAAATAGACTCATTAAATCATAAGTACTTAGCAATGCTTAAATACTTTACAAAAATTTAAATGGCACTACTAGATATGTACGTGTCTTGTATGAATTTTCTAGCGGCTAATGTGCTTCCCCACCATCCCATTAAAACAGAAAGACCTAACATTGCAGACACTAAAAAGTACCATCTACCAAATGGCCAACTTATAATTCCAACTTCAGGAATCAAAAGAGGTAAAGCTAGTTCGAACGCTAAATACATTACTAGGACGGCAATTATTCCTGCTATAGCACCATGAAGTATACCTTCCACAATAAAAGGGCTTCGAATAAAAGCATGCGTAGCACCTACTAGTTTCATAGCTCGAATTAATTCCCTCTTAGCATAAATTGTTAGCCTAATTGTATTATACACCAAAATTACGGCTGTTAGTAAAATTAAAATTCCAAGTCCCATTCCAACCATATTAAACACATTAAGGTTAGATTCCATCATTCTAAGCAGTCGTTCGTTATACTCTATTTCATCAACTCCTCTTTGTTTTTGAATAGTATTTACAAATTTAGAAACTTCATCCACGCTAGCATTAGAACTCAACTTCACTTTGAATGAAGCTGGTAAAAAATTTAAATCGACGAGTTCATCAACTCCAGAGCCAAATTCTCTCTTCATAATTGATGATGCACTATCTTTTGATATGTACTTTGCTTCAGTTACTAACTTATTTGACATAATTTTTTTATATAACCGCTGGGTAGATG
>JAYPYN010000141.1:398-5899 GCA_038154605.1 Balneolaceae bacterium | reverse complement strand
AAAACTCTCCAAGGTGGATTGATAGCCTAATAAGGCATCATTGGTGGATTCGTTGGCTAAAGAACGACCCGCAAGGCTTACATTAAAACCATCATCCACTAATTTTTTGATGGTGTTAAGCGTGCGGACAAAAGTTTTTGCACCGCGTTCTTGTTCATGAATTTCTGCGGTGTAATGATCTAAAGAAACTCGCAGAAACAATTGCTCGGGGTAGTTTGATTGTAACCTTATGAGTTCATCGAAATACCGATCAATGGCTCGATATGCATTGGTAAGAACCAAAACCTTGTACCCTCTTTCAAGGCAAAGAGAAAGAATAGGAAGTATATCTTTATTTAAAAAAGGCTCGCCACCTGTAAAAGATATATTGGATGTACCAAGTTCTAGTTCTATAATTTCATCGAGATATTGGAGTACTTCATTATAGGTAATGAACAATAATTCATCGTTGGTCGGAGAAGATTCGATATAACAATTTTGACATTGCAGATTACATCGTGTACCCGTATTGAACCAAAGAGTGTCTAATCTTAATAAATCTACAAAAGCTCGATTTTCTCCTTTTGCAGTGATTTTTTCCTCAACGAATTTACCTTTTGCAGCAAAATTTTCTGCGATTTCACGTTCTTTCAGCAGCATGATCCACTTTGGTTAGTTTCATTTTCATCCACAGAAAAAGGAGCAGAACCTCCACAGCCTTCAAAAATTCCATAATGTGTTGAAAAATCACCCCAAAAATCAAAATGATCGTTGAAACGAGTATTATGCAACATCATAAATGTATTTCCACAAACAGTGTAAATTTTACCTGTTTCAAAGATGTGCTGATCATCAAGCACAAACGTATCTTTTTCGTGGCTTATGGTGCCCTTATATCGAACTGCTTGGCCATAGTCTTCACAATCGCTCTCAAGCGAAGGGAGCTTCATCAATCTATAGGTTACTGAATAGTAATTAATGTTGCCAACAACGTTAATTATCCGCTTGTCCTCAATGCTAATGTTACTAGTAGAAACACATCTTGGATCACCAAAACCAATAGACTTAGCGATATTCAGAAAATCGTTCCAGTAGAGTGCGCCACCCAAGCATTCTCCATAAATTTCTGGATCATTAGCTACTTCCATAGGTATTCTTCTATCGGCATATACATCACTAAAATACATTTCTCCTCCTTCTTTCAATAAATCATAAGCGCCGAGCAGTACCGCACGTTTATCGGAAGCTAGATTGATTACGCAATTTGAAACAATTAAATCAAGGGAGTTACTCTCGATACCAGAGCGGTCTAATTTTTCGATGTTTCCTTTTTTGAATTCTACATTCCTAAACCCAAACTTTGCAGCGTGATAATCAATGTGTTTTCGAGCTACATTTACTTGCTCATCGGTCATATCAATTCCAATAACTGAGCCTCTTTCTCCTACTAATTTACTAAGAATGAAACAATCACGACCAGATCCGGAACCTAAATCGAGCACTTTTAATCCTTCAAGATTACTCGGAATTGTAAGACCACAGCCATAATATTTAGCCATTGTTTCGTCATGTAATTCTGCTAGAATGCGCTTAATGTGCTCAGGATATTCTACATCTGTACAGCAGGCGTTTGTTTTTAAATCTTTATTCGATTGGAGCGTACTTCCGTAATAGGTTGAAACTTGAGATTCTAGATTGCTTTGCATATATGGTTTGATGGTAAATTTAAAAGTTCTAGAACAATGACATCACCTCATTATTCCATGATAAAAGAATATCCATTCTTTTGGAAAGTAATACCAAGGTAGTGCAATTTTTCTAGAGATTGAATCACAGATTGTTCATTTTCAAAAGGGCAAAAAAGAATTTTCTTTACATTTTGGGAAAATTCGGATTCGTTTTCAATAAGCTTAAATTTTCTAATTAAAGCCTGAATTTCTCTTTCTTGATGATAGTTATACTTCACATTAATTATGACAACTTTCCTAATTTTTTTGATTTTGGCTTTATCAATACATCCTTTGATTGATTGTCCATATGCTTCGATTAATCCCGATTTGCCCAATTTTGTTCCCCCATAATACCGAATAACAATAGCTCCACAATTAACGAGATTGGCTGAACGCAGTGCATTTAAAATGGGTAAGCCTGCTGAGCCTGAGGGTTCACCATCATCAGAACTGAACTCAATGATTCTACTTTCATGCACACGGTATGCATAGCAATGATGGGTGGCATCAGAAAAAGCTTCTTTAAGCTTGCAGAGTTCATTATCAAACTCTTTGATAGAAACGCATGGAACTAAAAAACCGTAAAATTTTGAGCCTCTTTCTCTAAGAGAGAATTCATTTTTTTTGTGGATTGATTTCATCTTTAAAATTGTCGAAAAATGAACTAAAAAACCGATTAAAATAAAGGTGATACTTAGGCTTATTTAGTCTCATTCTATCTTGAAATTCGAGCAATAATATTCGATTTTAACTAAGTGAACTCAATGAAAAAAGTTCTATCACAACTTAATTAAGTAGTTTAATATTTATGCCATCTTTGATAAAAGCGATAAATTCGCAAGTTGGTCGCAAATTCATGACAGGGCTTACTGGAATAGGTTTAATGTTATTTCTAGTGGGACATTTGGGAGGTAATTTAAGCATTTTTGGGAGTGCGGAAGCCTTCAACCTTTACACCGATCAATTAACAAGTTTAGGTCCACTATTATATGTAATTGAAGCAGGCCTAGCGTTTTTCTTTTTATATCATACCATTTTAGGAATTTCAATTTGGTTGAATAAGCGTAAAGCAAGACCTACAAAATATAGCACCTACAAAACAAGAGGCGGGGCAAGTCATCAATCGTTAGCTTCAAGAAGTATGATATATTCAGGCTCGATTATTCTCATATTTTTAGTATTGCATATCATTCATTTCAAATTTGGTGCTCAATACACTACGTTCCTCGAATCAGGAAAAGAAGTAAGAGACCTTAGAAGATTAGTAATCGAAGAATTTCAAAGACCCGGAATTGTTGCGGCTTATGTTGGTGTGATGTCGTTAGCGATGTTGCATTTGGCGCATGGTTTTTGGAGTGCATTTACATCATTAGGAATGAAACACAGAGACACATCCAAAAAAGTACAGACTGGAGCGTATGCATTTGCGCTTATCATTATGCTCACATTTATTTTTATTCCACTTTACATCTTCTTCACAGAAGGTCAAGGTTCATTAATTTCATATTAGGAGTAAGAAATGAAATTAGATTCTAAAGCACCTAAAGGACCACTAGAACAAAAGTGGCAAAAGCATAAAAAAGAGATGAAACTTGTGGCACCAAATAATCGCCGTAAGTACGAAATTATAATGGTGGGAACCGGATTAGCTGGCGGTGCAGGGGCAGCAAGTCTTGCCGAAATGGGCTACAAGGTAAAATCTTTTTGTATACAAGATTCTGCCCGACGCGCGCACTCTATTGCAGCACAAGGTGGTATTAATGCTGCTAAAAACTATCCCAACGACGGCGATAGTGTGTACCGTCTTTTTTATGACACCATTAAAGGTGGTGATTATAGATCTAGAGAAGCTAATGTGTATCGCCTTGCAGAAGTTTCAAATAATATTATTGATCAAGCGGTGGCACAAGGGGTTCCCTTTGCACGTGAATATTCAGGCTTGTTAGCAAATCGATCTTTTGGTGGAGCCCAAGTATCTAGAACATTCTATGCTCGTGGTCAAACGGGGCAACAACTTCTGCTCGGTGCTTACCAAGCAATGATGCGCCAAGTTGAATTAGGAGGAATCGAATATTTTCCTCGACAAGAAATGCTAGATGTGGTAATTATTGATGGTGTTGCTCGTGGAATCATTACTCGTGATTTAGTTACAGGAGAAATTCAAAGACACGAAGCGGACGCAGTAATACTTTCAACAGGTGGATATGGAAATGTATTCTATCTTTCTACCAACGCAAAAAACTCTAATGTAACTGCTGCTTGGAGAGCTCATAAGAAAGGTGCTCTTTTCGCTAATCCAAGCTTTGTTCAGGTTCATCCAACGTGTATACCTGTATCTGGTGATTATCAATCGAAACTAACGCTAATGAGTGAAAGTTTAAGGAATGATGGGCGTGTATGGGTTCCTCGAAAAAAAGGAGATGATCGCCATCCAAACGATATTCCTGAGGATGAACGCTATTATTATTTAGAAGAACGTTATCCAAGTTTTGGAAACCTTGTTCCACGAGATGTAGCATCTAGAAATGCTAAAATGGTATGCGATGCTGGATTAGGTGTTGGTGATACCGGATTAGCTGTTTATCTCGATTTTAGAGATGCAATTAAACGCGACGGAATGGATACCATTAGTGCAAAATATGGAAACTTGTTTGATATGTATGAAAATATCGCAGGAGAAAATCCATACAAACAACCAATGCGTATTTTTCCGGCTGTTCATTACACCATGGGTGGTCTTTGGGTTGATTACAATTTAATGACCAATATTCCCGGATTGTTCGCGGCTGGCGAAGCCAATTTCTCTGATCATGGCGCAAACCGATTGGGAGCAAGTGCACTTATGCAGGGTTTATCAGACGGATATTTTGTATTACCTGCCACCATTGGAAATTACTTGGCAGACATTACACCAGGTACTCGATATGGAACCGATCATACCGAATTTGAAAAAGCAGCTAAGCAAGCACAAAACGCCATAGATACCTTATTAAATATTAAAGGGAAGAGAACCATTATCGATTTCCATCGATCTTTAGGCAAGATAGTATGGGACAAAATTGGTATTTCTAGAAATAAAGAAGATTTAGAAAAGGCGATAAAGGAAATACAAGAGCTTCGCCAAGAGTTCTGGAGTAATGTGTATGTGCCAGGCGAAAAAAATAATTATAACAAATACTTAGAATTCGCATTTCGAGTTGCCGATTTCTTTGAACTTGCTGAATTGATGGCAAAAGATGCACTAGATAGAGGTGAATCGTGTGGATGCCATTTACGAGAAGAATTCCAAACAGAAGATGGAGAGGCGCTAAGAAATGACAAAGACTACGCGTATGTTTCTGCTTGGGAATATAACGGAGTGAATGGGAAACTAGATGAAAAGCTCCATAAAGAACCTTTAAATTTCGAATTTGTTGAGCTAAAACAACGTAGTTATAAATAAGCAGGATATTATTATGAGCAAAAATTTTTCCGTTCATTTAAAATATTGGAAGCAAGCTGGACCAAAGGCAAAAGGAGGCTTTGAAAAGCGTACCTTAGACACCGTAAATGAGCATATGTCTTTTTTAGAGATGTTAGACGTGCTAAATGAAGAACTTCAACTTGAAGGAAAAGAACCTGTTGAATTTGATTACGATTGTAGAGAAGGTATCTGTGGGTCTTGCAATTTGGTAATAAATGGCCAAGCACATGGTCCCAAAAAAGGAACGGCTTGCTGTCAGTTACACATGCGTAACTATAAAGATGGAGATAATATAACCATCGAGCCTCCACGTGCAGCAGCATTTCCTG
>JAYPYN010000141.1:0-388 GCA_038154605.1 Balneolaceae bacterium | reverse complement strand
ATTTAGTTGTAGATCGCTCCGCTTTTGATCGAATTATAGAATCAGGAGGGTATGTATCCGTAAAAACAGGTTCTGCACAAGAAGCAAATGCACGACCTATAGAAAAAGTTAAATCAGATTTAGCTTTTGATTATGCAGCATGTATTGGATGTGGTGCATGTGTAGCAGCTTGCCCTAATGCATCAGCTTCATTATTTACAGGTGCAAAAATCTCCCACCTTGCTCAACTTCCGCAAGGGGATGTAGAACGTAATCGCCGAGTAGTAAACATGGTAGAGCAAATGGAAGCAGAAGGTTTTGGTGATTGTTCCAACTTTGGAGAGTGCGAAGCCGTTTGCCCTTCCGAGATATCAATTTCTGCCATTGCGGAAATGAGAAAAGATTACGC
>JAYPYN010000140.1:0-5955 GCA_038154605.1 Balneolaceae bacterium | reverse complement strand
CTTTTTCCATTGGCATAATACCAGTAGTACTGCTTTTTATAGGCATATACCAATTAGTAAATACATCTGTAGAGGAAAGTGTTAGCGAGCAATTAGTAGCAATTCAAACCTTGAAATCGCAGCAAATAGAAGATTACTTTAAAACCATCGATGATCACATAAAAACAATTAGTGTTAACAGTACTACAATTGAAGCAATAAATGCTTTTAGTTCATCTTGGGATACATTGAGAAAAAGTTACGATCCTGAACAATATCTAAAAGATATATATATAGAAAATAGTCCATACCCAATTGGTGAAAAACATGAGTTGTTTATGGCAAATGATGGAAGTCTATATTCTGAACTTCATGGTAAGTATCACAATTTTTATTACGAAACCCAACAAAAATTCGATTACTATGATATTTTTCTTTTTGATAATGGTGGAGATTTAATCTATTCTGTATTTAAAGAGTTGGATTATGCAACTAATTTTTATGAGGGAGTATATGCAAGTTCTGGTTTAGGAGAGGCTTTTCAAGCAGGTGTAAAATTAAATAAAAACGAAACTACCCTCATTGATTTTAGTCCTTATGCTCCTTCATATGGGGCACCAGCCTCATTTATTGCTGCTCCAGTATTCGACGGAAATAAAAAAATTGGAGTATTAGCTTTTCAAATGCCCCTAGAAAAAATCACAAATATTGCCAATGCAAGAGCAGGGCAGGGAGAAACAGGTGAATCTTACTTTGTGGGACAAGACTTAAAATTAAGATCCGACAGTTTTAGAGATGCTGAAAATAATAATATTCAATTAAGTTACTCCACTGAAACAAAATTACCAATTGTACAAACTTCATCGGTAACAAAAGCTCTAAGTGGTCAGGAAGGGGTGCAAGAACAAATTTCTTATTTAGGCGATGAGGTAATGTCGGCATATTCTAGCTTTTATTTTAAAGATATGAGGTGGGCATTAATTACAGAAGTTACAACTGAAGAAAGTTTTGCTAGCCTAAATCGACTTGTAAATATCATTTTAATAAGTTTGGTTGGAATTATCGGTCTTATAGCTGTTGTATCACTTTATGCAACTTCTAAAATCTCAAAACCAATTAAGAATTCTGTTGAAATATTTACAGACAGCTTTCATAGATTTAGTACATTTTCAACTCAATTAGCATCGAATTCAGAAAAATTAGCCTCTGGTGCTACCCAACAAGCTTCTACTTTTGAACAAATTTCTGCATCTACAAGTAAAATTAGTTCTCAAGCCAAAATAAATGCTGATTTAAGTGATAATGCCTTACAGGATGCAGAAAAATTATCTAAAATTTCCTCTGATGGAGTAGGAACGTTGGATAAATTAAAATTTTCATTCACTAAAATGAAAGATGGAGCTACCGAATCTACCACAATTATAGGAAGAATTAATGAGATTGCATTTCAAACTAATTTACTAGCGCTGAATGCAGCAGTAGAGGCAGCTAGGGCTGGCGAAGCAGGTAGTGGTTTCGCTGTTGTAGCCGAAGAGGTAAGAAATCTAGCTCAAAGAGCATCGGCAGCGGCGGCAGAAACTGAAACCATCATTGCTGGTTCCGTTGGAGCAGCCGAGGAAGGAGAAAATACTCTTGCACAATATGAAGAATGGTTTGGAATGATCAGTAACCATACAGAAAGTATTAAGATTAAACTTAACGAGCAGGCCGCCTCAGTAGTAGATCAAGCTAGAAGTACAGAGCAGGTCTCAATAGGTGTGATGGATTCTGAAAAAGTAGTTCAAGAAAATGCTGCATCTGCCCAAGAGTTAACCGCAGCTGCCCAAGATATGCAAAATGAAAACGAGAGCATTAGCCATGCTTTATCAACCTTAAAATATTTAGTATCAGCGAGTTAATATGAAAAATTTAAAAAAATCACTATTAATAGTTGCATTTGCACTATCTATGTCAATGCCTGCAACCACCACTTTTGCCCAAGGAATTGAAGTTAGTACTGGAGTTGATTATTACAGTACTTATGTTTGGAGAGGGGTTTCGTATAGCGGACCTTCTTTACAACCATCCGTTGAAGTAAGTATGGGAGGTTTCAGTTTGGGTGCTTGGGGATCACAAGGATTTGATGGATTCCAAGAAATGGATTTTTATGTTGGTTATGAAATGGATTTTGGATTATCCTTAGGAATAACTGACTATTTCTATCCAAGTACGTCAACTTCACCTTCAGGCCCTTTTTTAGATACGGATAGCCATGCTTACGAACTTAATACAGGTTATTCTATAGATGCATTAAGTGTATCAGCGAATTATATTTTTGCTGGAGGAGGTTCTTCTGGGGAAGATATTTATTTAGAGGCTGGATTTTCATTCGACAAAGCGGATGTATTCATTGGTGCTGGAAATGGCTGGCATACATCTAATGAGGACTTCGCTATTGTTAATGTTGGAATTAGTACATCTAAGGAGATAAGTATTACAGATTCATTTTCAATTCCAGTAAGTGGTGCTGTGGTATTAAATCCAGAGACCGAAGATGTTTATATCGTGGTAGGTTTATCATTTTAACTAATGATGACTGAAGAAGAATCCCTCTTTTTAAAACAGGAGGGATTTCTTGATCCAAAGGTGGGACTTCCCGAATATCTTCGGGATAAACTTCTCGTCCCACAATCAATCAATAAAAAAGTCAGAACAGGCTAACCAAATTCTGACTTAAAAGTACCAAAGGTGGGACTCGAACCCACACTCCCGAAGAAACACGATTTTGAGTCGTGCGCGTCTACCAATTCCGCCACTTTGGCTTAATATCCTATAAATATACGGTATCATTGTATAAATCTTCAAAGAAGATTTTTTTATATGTTTATACCACATCGCTTACATTTTTCTAATAGCTTATAAATTTTTATGATTAGTATTTATTATCAATGCTGATCGTCTTATAACTTAATCATATATTGGTAAGGTGTAAAAAGTCTAGCATGATTCGAAAACTATCAACAAAAGAAATACTAGAAGAAAATCTTGCCCATCATCCTCCAAAAGGGATGCAAAAGGTTAAAATTTTTCTCCATAATATCAGAAGTATGCACAATGTTGGTTCTGTATTTCGATCATCAGATGCATTTGGTGTATCTGAAATTATACTATCAGGTTATACTCCCGTTCCCCCTCGCGATGAAATCACAAAAACAGCCATCGGTGCAGAAGCATTTGTTGAATGGCGTTGTGTAGAACATCCTGTCTTAGAATTACAATTACTAAAACAAGAAGGTTATATCATATATGGACTTGAACAAACTAATACTAGTATTTCTATATTAAATCATTCTTTCTCGGCGAACGAAAAAGTGTGCATTGTAATGGGAAATGAGGTAACTGGGGTGGATGCTGAAATTCTTACCCATCTCGATCACTGCTTAGTAATACCGCAATTTGGGCATAAACACTCTTTAAATGTATCTGTAGCTACTGGAGTAACACTTTATGCCCTGCTTCAAAAATTCTATGAATTTGAAATTTAATGGCTGCTAGCCATTAAAACGATAAGTTGGTATTGATTAATCTTACTTAAAAAAAACACCTTGCCAAAAGCTAGAAAGCACTTATTTTAAGCCAACTTTAATTTATGAAAATAATGACGACTAACGCAGCATCAGATTCACTATTCAATCGATTCCTCAACAGCTTAGAAAAAGCTGGTAATAAACTCCCTGATCCCGCCATTTTATTCTTTTATTTGATGGTTATGGTATGGATTTTATCAGCCATTCTTGCCCCTATAGATTTTGGAGAAGTTCATCCAAAAACAGGCGATCCTCTAACGGTAAAAAATTTACTCTCTGGTGCTGCGCTTGCTAATTTTCTAGCCACTATGGTTCAAACCTTTACGGGTTTTCATCCATTGGGAATTGTTTTAGTAGCCATGTTAGGTGTTGGAGTTGCAGAACATTCCGGCTGGATTGATTCTGGTTTGAAGAAAATGCTTAATTCAACTCCTAAAATGTTAGTCACTCCTATGTTGATTTTAATAGGGATTGTGAGCCATACTGCTGCCGATGCGGGTTATGTACTTGTAATTCCATTAGGCGGAGTAATATTCTACGCCGTTGGTAGACATCCTTTAGCAGGAATTGCTGCCGCTTTTGCTGGGGTTTCTGGTGGTTTTTCTGCTAACTTTATTCCTTCTGGCATTGATCCTTTGATCATGAGTTTTACCCAAGAAGCTGCTGAAATTTTAGACTCAGAAATCACTTTAAATCCTCTTAATAACATTTACTTTACTGGATTATCATCCATTCTAATTATTCTTGTGGGATGGTTTATTACCGACAACATTGTGGAACCTCGCCTTGCAGGAACCGAAATAGATGGAGATAAAGATGATATGCCAAAGATGGAACAGGTAACCGCAAAAGAGAGCAAAGCATTTTGGATGGGTTTTGGTGCAATGATGCTAGGAATTGTTGGATTAATCGCGTGGGCTATTCCAGCTGATTCTGCACTTAGAGGCCCAGATATGATTAATCCTGAGGTGATGACTCTAACATCTTTTAAAGCACCTCTTATGAAATCCATTGTTCCTCTTATTTTTGTATTACTACTAATACCCGGGGTAGTCTATGGTTTTGCATCGGGTAAATACACTAAATCAAAGGATATGATTGACAGCATGTCTAAGTCGATGCAAAGTATGGGATATTACATCGTAATGGCTTTTTTCTGCGCACTATTTATTGATGCTTTTTCTTCCTCAAATATTGGATTGTTAATAGCCCTTAAAGGTGCAAATTTTCTGCAATCCCTTGCTCTTCCCGGTCAGATTACCATTGTTGGAATTATTGTATTGAGTGCGTCTGTGAATCTTTTGGTTGGATCCGCCTCAGCAAAATGGGCGTTAATTGCTCCAATATTCGTTCCGATGCTCATGCAATTGGGAATCTCTCCTGATTTGACACAGGCTGCCTATCGAGTAGGTGACTCAGTGTCAAATATTATCACACCTTTACTACCTTATTTTCCACTTGTTGTTGTATTCTGTCAACGCTATGTGAAGAATACAGGTATTGGAACACTTATTTCAATGATGCTTCCTTACTCAATAATTTTCGGGATCACTTGGACGATTTTCTTACTCCTTTATTGGTGGATAGGAATACCATTAAGTTTTGAGGCAAATTATGTGTACCCAGCCATGTAGAATAAAAGTTGGTTTAGGATGTGTTTTTTAGTAGTCATGCTGAATTTAATTCAGCATCTGTGGTGCGTGGCTTTGTTATATGGCTAGCCCGTGATCAACGAAACAGAAGGTTTATTCTAGAATACATGCCAGAGTTCTCTCCCGATGAATCGGGATCGAAATGACAACATCTCAGTTCCAAAACTGTCATCGAATTACCTGACATCTACAGGAGCGACCGCAAGAAGTGGAGACGCGAGCTACACTTGGTCATTGGGAAATTGACACCGTGCAGGGCTCCTCAGATAAGCATTGTATTCTCACGTTGGTGGAGCGCAAAACAGGCTATGTACTTATTGGAAAACTCCCCAATAAAACCAAGCAAGCCACTGAGCAGCGAGTCGTACAACTCATCCAAAGGCACCGACAAAAGATGCATACCATTACCAGTGATCACGGTACGGAATTCCATAGTTACCGGCAGATAGAGAAGCGAACAGGGGTATTGTTCTACTTTGCGAATCCCTACCATTCTTGGGAGCGAGGCAGTAATGAAAATGCCAATGGATTGATCCGACAATATCTACCCAAGCGCAAAAGCATGAAAGAAATTACCCAACGAACCTGCACCCATATTGCCGAGATTTTAAACACACGACCACGTAAAAGATTAAACTACAAAACCCCCAAAGAATGCTATGAAGAAAATCCCTAATTGTTGCACTTCAAACTTGAACCTAGAACACATTTTAACTAAATAGCTCTAGGTATAAAATTAGAATAAATAACCAGAACAG
>JAYPYN010000139.1:217-5957 GCA_038154605.1 Balneolaceae bacterium | reverse complement strand
ATCCAGCTAAAATTACGAAAATTAATAACGTTTCATTTATCGATAGTGATACAGTACTTACTATAAAAGCACTAGACAAAATAACACTTCACGGTTCGGTAAATAATAATGATAGCACCTTAAACAGCTCATTTAATGGTATTGTTTTTGTAAATATCCTAGATGCAAAACGCTCTGTTCTGCTTCCTCAAACCTTGTCTTGGATTGCAGAGAGAGGGTGTTATTTATATAGAAATACCGATAGAGAATGCAGTTATGAAGTAGAAAATAATTCATTATTTAAAGGATCTACAACTGTTGAAAATGGAAAATTTACACTCACCTTAGTAGTACCTAAAGACATAAGTTTTAACCCTAATCAAGCTCGAATAGTTTTATATGCTAGTGGTGAAAATGAAACTGCAGGAGGATCATTTACTAACATCAGATTCAATGGAATAAACGAAAATGCAATCAATGATGGTAAAGGACCAGAATTAAACGTTTTTCTAAATAGTGAAACTTTTTTTAATGGCGACTTGAGCACAAATAAACCTAAACTTATTGTAGAACTCGCTGACAGTTCTGGAATTAACGCTACAGGAACAGGAATAGGACATGAAATAACAGCTACAATCGATACAAATCCTAACCGCACTATGTTTTTAACAGAATTCTATGAAAGTGCACTTAATGATTTCTCTAAAGGGCGTATCGAGTACCCAATGGAAGAAGTTCCAGAAGGTAATTATTCGCTAAAAGTTCGTGCATGGGATGTTCATAACAATCCTTCTGAAGAAACAATTTTCTTCGAAGTTGCAGAATCAAATAAATTGGTAATTGATAAAATTTACAATTACCCAAATCCCATGAATAATTTTACCAATTTTACATTCGAACATAACCAACAAGGCAATGCGCTAGAAGTAGATATAAAAATTTACACCCTCTCAGGGCGTCCAGTGCATCAGCTTCAAGAATACATAACCAATACATCAAGTTCTTATGCCAGTATTCCATGGAATGGCCGTGACAGGGATAATGATCGCCTGGGTAACGGTACTTATATTTATGTGCTTCGGGTTACAGCAAATACCCCCGAAGGAAAAAAAACAACAAAAAAAATTGAAAAACTAATAATAATAAGGTAGCATTACATACAATTATTACGATACCTTATCTTATGTTCAAAACTATATATCATCAATGAAAATAAAAATTAATTTAATATTATTTTTGTCAGGTTGCTTGATTCCTATTTTAACAAATGGGCAAATTGCAATTACCGCAGTGCCATTCCTCCAAATTGAACCTGACTCAAGAAGTGCTGCCATGGGTAATACTGGAGTTGCCATAGCTGATAATGCTTCTGCTATTTTTTGGAATCCTGCAGGTCTAGCCTTTCAAACTGGAAATCAAATAAGTTTTACCCATACAAACTGGCTTAAAAATTTTAATGTAAATGATCTCTTTTACGATTATTTAGCTGGAAAAATGGAAATAGATGGTTTAGGAACTTTTGGCGGGCATATTACCTTCTTAAATCTAGGGGAACAAGCAAAAACATCTTCTGATGGTCCTGATGTGATTTCAAAATTTAAGAGTTATGAAGTTGCTCTAGGTTTGTCATATGCATACAAAATCAACAAAAATTTCGCCCTTGGAAACTCTCTAAGATTCATATTTTCAAGCCTCGCATCAGTTACAGAAGTAGGGGTTGATGTTGACGCTCAAAAAGTAAACCCTGCAAGTAGTGTAGCTTTAGATATAGCAGCACTTTACAAATCTGATCCTTTTATGTTAGCTGGTAATGAAGCCAAAATTAATGTAGGGTTAAACTTATCTAACATTGGTACTAAAATGCAGTATGTAGATAATGCACAAAAAGACCCCCTACCTACTGTACTTCGCTTTGGATTTGCTGTAGATTACGAATTAGATCCAGACGGATTTAACAGAATTACCTTAGCCACAGATATATCTAAAATTATGGCTCGGACCAAGGAAAAAATAATTGAATTCACAGAAGATACGTTAATTACTGAAAGAGTTGCCTCCGGTCCGATAAAAGCATTATTTGATTCATGGGGAACATGGACTTATAATAATGGAGAAAAAGATATTGAGCTTAGCCTACTAGAACAATTTATGATTGGAACTGGTATCGAATACTGGTATAACAATATATTTGCTCTACGCGGTGGCTATTACTATGAAGACCCTAACAATGGTGATAGACAGTATATCACATTTGGAGCTGGTCTGAAATACAATAAACTTGGGGTAGATTTCAGCTATATAAAAACTTTAGAATCGGATCATCCACTCGCCAATACTTTAAGGCTTGGTGTATTATACGATTTTTAACACCTATGATACATTCTACAATAAAAAAAAGCATATTTATTACAAGCATGCTTTTTCTTTTTGAGATACAACCAATTTCAGCTCAAAACGTTCAGCTTACGTCTACACATTCACTTTCATTGAATAAAGAAATTCGCCGTGTAACTCCAGCCGTTGGAACTTTAAATTTAGTGGCAGTAATGGTTGAATTTCAACCCGATACAAATCGATTAACTTCTGGAACTGGTATCTTTGGAAGCGATGGGTCCGAGGGTCTCCCCTATCTTACCCGAGAAGAACAAACTTTTATCGACCCACTACCACATAACCGGTCTTATTTTGAAGCCCATCTTGAATATGCAAAAAATTATTTTCTCCAATCATCTGATGATCAACTTACCATAGACTATCAGGTTCTTCCACAGGTTTATAGATTAAATAAACCTATGGAAGAATACTCCCCCATTGGTGAAACGTTTACCTTAGAAAAGATTGCTAAATTAATGGAAGATGTATGGTCTAAGGTTGAATCAGAAGGCGGATTTGATGTAACTGGTCTAGATCCTCAAAATACAGCCTTTGTGATTTTCCACGCAGGTATTGGGCGGGATGTAGAACTGACAGGAACTAGTTTAGACATTACTCCATTTGATCTCCCTTCAATTACACTAAACAAAGATAATCTTGCTGAATTATTGAATGATCCTGCATTTGAGGGATTCTCGATTAATAATGAAACCTTTTTTGTAAATAACTCGATGTTACTACCACGAACGCAATCTAGACGAGGTACAGACATCAGCGATAATGAATTTGTTTTCCCTCTCTCAATAAATGGTCTTCTTTGTGCTTCTATCGGTAGTTATCTTGGGCTACCAGACCTATTCAACACAGAAAACGGCCAGCCTGCTATTGGGCGATTTGGGTTAATGGATGGAGCTGGTTTCTTTGCTTATAACGGGCTTCTACCTCCAGAACCGTCTGCTTGGGAAAAAGTGTTTTTGGGATGGGTCGATCCTGTTACAATCCCCTATGATACTACTGATCCTATTGAACTTTCTGCTGGATCTTTAAATGAACCCAATAGCATAGTAAAAATAGAGCTCTCATCTAGCGAATATTTTCTAGTTGAGAATCGCCATCGCGACCCTAACCTTCTCTCTGTAACTGATGCCAGCGTTACTATTACCACTCGTACCCCAGATGGAAATTTTACCGATAAAACATTTACAAATATAGACGATGATTTCATCTTTCAATTCTCTAGATTCGATACCATGCTTACTCCTGGTACTATTGTGAATGTAAGTAATTTCGACTGGAGTTTACCCGGCGGTATTGATGTGGGTGAAGATGGAAAAATTGACACTGAAGATGATCGTCATTTGAATGGAGGAATTCTTATTTGGCATATTGATGAAAGAGTTTTAGCACAAGAATTAAATACCGATAGAGTAAATGCAAATGAAAACCGTCGCGGAGTAGATTTAGAAGAAGGTGACGGAGCACAAGATATTGGAAAAAGCGCCGGTTTACTGGATAATTCCCCTACATTTGGTTTTGCATTTGATTTTTGGTGGGCAGGAAATGATTACAGAGTAATCACTCAAACCAGAGAAATTGACCTTAATCCTAATAATGAGTTTGGTTCAAAGACTTATCCAAATAACAATTCTAATTCTGGTGCTAGATCTGGATTTGAATTGTATGAATTTTCTGAAAATCTACCCATAGCAAGTTTTAGAATTCGTGAAGCTTTATATACCAATATTGAAAATTTAATTTCCGAATCCATTCCATTCATAAATGAATTAGGCGCCGACTTTATATTAAGTCAATCCCTTTCAGAGTTTCCACTTTCTTTAGCTCATTACAAAGCAGAAGAAAATGATTTTCTTATCATTCCCGGCAGATTTAATGCCCTTGCATACAAAATAGGAGAACTTAGTAGCGATCGATTTCTACCATTAAATTCGTTCGGTTATCTAACTCAACCTTTAATTGCTGATGGTGTTATTCTTAACACAAACCCTGATATACCAAGCAAAAAGTCAAACTTGACCTCATATGTATGGAATGATGTAACTTCAAGATTTGAAATACAATGGAGAGATTCTGTAATTTTCGAAAATGAAGAGGAGTATTCTTTTTTAAGCTCCCAAAATGGTGACACTATCGATGTAGATTTCACCGAATTTTCTTTCAATAATAACTCGGGTATCGCATTTCAAAATAATTCTGGATACGGATTTCGATCTGAAATCATCAACAATAAATTTGTTGGTATCAATGGCAATACAATAGAATTTGTAGGTGAAGATATTCCAACTTATATAGCAAGTTATGACCATCGATTATTCGCAGGTACCATACAAACTGAGATGGGAAATTACTATTATATATTTGAGGATGGACGCTTTTCATTGGTAAATCCAATCAATGACGAACCGATTAACATCATTTTTGAGGAACCAAAAGCCGAATGGCCAGCTATAGTGGACGAAGGACTCATCTATAGAATTAATCGCACTGAAAATACCATTGAAGGATACAATTTTAATGGTGCTGTTTTAGCAAACACACCGATCTTAGCTCCAGATAATATCCAATTCATAGGAACTCCCATTATTTCTGATATTACAGGTGATAAACGTCAAGATATTTTAGTTGTTGGACAGGATGAATACTCCATGAATATTTTTGCTTATGAATCCGATGGGAATCCAATTGAGGGATTTCCACTGTATGTAGGTGGAGCATTTGGAGGGGGTATTCACCCCATACATCCGATGATGCATGAGGATGTAATCTACGCTGTGAGTCATGCCGGTGATATACGTGCTTGGAAATTTTTAAATCATACCACTACACAATGGCCTGGGCTTTATGGAAAAAACCCCTTCAACAAAGTTTCCGCTTATATAACCTTGGGTAATGAAAGTGATCAATCATTTTCATTATTAAATAAATCTGAAACCTACAATTGGCCAAATCCTGCCAATGAAGAAACAACTATTCGTTTTCAATTAGAAGATGCAGGAACGGTAGACATCACAATCATCGATTTAACTGGAAGAGTAATTTATGATAATAAATTTGAATCTTTTGGAGGTCGCCCTGAAGAAATAACCATTAATACTACTCAATGGGGATCTGGGGCCTATTTCGCAAGGGTTCAGGCCAGTGTAAATGGTCGCAAATCCTTTAAAATGATAAAAATAGCGGTGGCTCATTAATGAAGCTAAAGAGCTTACATGTAGTACTTCTGGTATCATTTTTTATGATTGGGAAAACAAACGCACAAACCAATCCGGCGTATTATGACTATAGTTACAATCATTTAGAATGGTTTACCCTTGAAAGCGATCATTTTATGGTTCATTTTCAGAAAGGTAATTCTAGATCTGCCCAAGTG
>JAYPYN010000139.1:0-207 GCA_038154605.1 Balneolaceae bacterium | reverse complement strand
CCGAAGAAATCTACGATCCAATTACAAAACTCTATCAACATGAACCTGACACAAAAGTTCATATTGTTTTAAAAGATCGGGAAGACTATTCCAACGGAGCTGCCTATTTCTTTGATAACAAGATCGATATTTGGGTTCCATCCTTAGATTCTCCCCTTCGTGGCACTCATAATTGGATGCGCAACGTGATTACCCACGAATTTGTAC
>JAYPYN010000138.1:0-6043 GCA_038154605.1 Balneolaceae bacterium | reverse complement strand
TGAATTAATTTCATCGCAAACTCATATTTACCAACAGCTTCTAAAGGATTATCGGTGATATAAATCCCATTTGTGAGATGATCTCGATGTTCACCCACTTGCTGCATCGCTAGAGCAACTCTATGTCCTAATTTATCCGATGGATATGTACCTATTGGATTTAATCGTCCCCATATTCCTGCAAGGCGGAACACCCAGCTCAACCCCGGTACTTGTATTTCACTTAATATCCCCTCAAATGCCACCTGAATCCGATAGAATAAAAACTCCAGACTCCACGCAAAGAATACTTCATCCTTTTTTTGTCTACCTTCTGCCTCAAATCTGCGAATTGTAGCCGATGCTAAATACATATTACTTAAAATATCAGCATAGCGGCCTGCAATTTTTTCTTTCATTTTCAAAGCCCCTCCGTATGAACCTAGAGCAAGATCTGCATAAAAAGCGAATGAGGCTGAGGCCCAAGACAATCTTCTAAGATATTTTGCAGATGGACCAGATACTGGAGAGGATGCTAAACGCCCTCTAGTTATACTTAAAACAAATGCTCTAGCTTTATTTCTTGCTACATGTCCAATATGTGCCCAAAAACTCTGATCAAATGCTTTTGCATCACCCGAAGTTAATGCATTTATTTCATTCAATGCATAAGGATGACATCTAATGGCTCCTTGGCCGAATATCATTAATGTACGAGTAAGAATATTTGCGCCTTCCACAGTAATTGCAATCGGTAACGCAATGTAATTATTTGCAAAAATATTTCGAGGACCCCGAGAAATACCAGCTCCACCAACAATATCCATAGAATCGTTGATTATCTCTCGCCCAAATTCCGTGAATTGATATTTCATTATTGCGGTAACTACAGCTGGCTTTGCTCCTTTATCGAGCCCACCAGTTGTATATCTACGAGCAGCATCCATCAAATATGAATAGCCACCAATTCTAGCCATAGGTTCTTCGATACCCTCAAACTTAGCAATATTTAACCCAAATTGTTTTCTGATTAATGCATAAGCACCTACTGCCCTAGTTGCTAGTTTGGCACCTCCCGCTGCTTGTGAAGGAAGTGAGATTCCCCGACCTACTGCTAGAGATTCCATCAACATTCTCCAGCCATTACCAGCCCCTTCAACTCCTCCAATGATTGCATTGATAGGAACTATAACATCCTCTCCATAAGTTGGGCAATTGTAAAATGGTACACCAAGAGGATCATGGCGACGACCTAATTTTACACCAGATGTGTTGCTTGGAACTAATGCACATGTAATTCCTAATGTTGTTCCTTTCCCTAATAAATTTTCTGGATCATCTAATTTAAAAGCCAATCCAAGTACTGTAGAAATTGCAGCTAAGGTTATGTAGCGCTTATTCCAATTTAATTTCAAGTACAACTCACCATCATCTCCTTTAAAAACTACACCATGTGCTTGCATCCCACCTGCATCGGAACCTGCATTTGGTTCAGTCAATGCAAAACATGGCATTTCAACACCAGCTGCTAATCGTGGTAGATAATAATCTTTCTGTTCTTTGGTTCCATAATGCATCAATAATTCGGCTGGCCCTAATGAGTTGGGAACCATAACCGTAGTAGCTAATGGGCCACTTCTTGAAGCTAGTTTTGCAACTATTGCACTGTGGGCGGTAGCTGAAAATTCATGACCTCCATATTTTTTTGGAATAATAAGCCCAAAAAAACCTTCTTTTCGTAAATAATCCCATACCTGTTCTGGAAAATCTTTTTTTACAAATATGTCCCAATCATTTACCATAGAACATAAAGTTTCAACTTGATTATCTAAAAAACCTTGTTCATCATGAGTCAATCCCGGATATGGTTCTTCTAGAATTCGTTTTAGATTAGGTTTTCCAGAAAAAAGCTCGCCATCCATCCATACGGTACCAGCATCGATGGCTGTTTTTTCGGTATCTGAAATTGTTGGTAGAAATTTTAATACTTCCATTAATTTCATGATCGGAATGCTCATTAAATTTTTCCTGATTATTGGCACATTAAAAATCAATGCTAACAAAGAGTATGTTCCAACCACCCATATGGGGGAATCATAACCAAATAGGAGTGCATATCCTGCAATGGTCCAAATCCATAAAGGAGTTCCTAAATACGCAAATGCAATAGCTAATAGAAATGCACTTGTGATGACATACTCTATTGGAAATTGGGTTAGATATCCGAAATGTTGTAAAATTGCTTCCATTATTTTGTGATTAAGTTGTTTTTATATGCATTAAAAATCCCCGAATTATTTGCTCTATCGATTCTTCAATAAATGCGGACCTATCAATTCTACTATCAAGTCTTTGGTTGAGTACCACATCAATTATTCCATGTAATTGAGCCCATATTGAATACGCTATGATCATTGGTTGGTTTAAATCCATTACACCTTCATCAATCCCTTGTTGAATTACCGACTCCAATAACGTATATCCTCTTCTAGCTTTTCGAAATTTTTCTTTTGGATAACGAGCCATTGCATCTGGCTTTATCATATAAATTATTTGATACTTTTCAGGCTGATCGAATGCGAATTCCACATAACTTCTTATGATAGCTTCGAACTCATTTACAGTACCTTTTACCCTTGAAGCTCCCTTTTCTATTGCTGAACTTAATTCTTCAACAGATTCCTCAATAATTGTATGAACTAAATGATCCTTATTTTTGAAATAAAGATAAATGCTTGTTGCAGTTACCCCTGTTGCAGAAGCAATTTTTCTCATTGATAAAGCATCATAACCGTAAGTGAATAACACCTTTCGGCTAGCCGCTAAAATTTTTTCCCTTAAAGATATTTCTTTGTTCAATGTTTATGAAGATGGTTAACAGTGTTAAGTTAATCATCTAATATAAAAAATCAAGCATAAAGATTAGTGTATTGAAAAAGAAATAAACCGAATCGTTCTTCCTTTTTTTAAATGCAAATTTTCGTAATAAGTTTGGATGCTTAACTCAGGATCATCTGGACACTCAGCATATACATTTTGGATGTTGCGATGAAGTTTTAATCCCAATTCTTGGATTATATCCAATGTATAGCTGTATAATTCAGGGCTATCCGTTTTTAAATTGATGGTTGCCCCAGTTTTTAGTAGTGGTTTGTAAAGTTCTAGAAATTTAGGAGAAGTAAGTTTTTTTCTGTCTTTTTTTAATTGTGGATCTGGAAAAATGATCCAAATTTCATCGATTTCGTTTGTTGAAAAAAATTGGTCTAAATGGTCGATATAAGCTCTAAGGAACCTAACATTGGTTTGATTTAGTGCTAATGCTTTATCTGCTCCTACCCATAATCTATTGCCTTTTAAATCGATGCCAACGTAATTTTTTTCAGGATGTTGCTGCCCTAACCCGAGAGAGTACTCTCCTTTTCCACAAGCTAATTCTAAAACAATTGGATTATCATTCTTAAAAATTGTTGAATTCCATGTTCCTTTGGGAAAAGGATTTAAGCTATTATAGTCTGTCCAAAGTAACACGTTGGGCATGCTCTTAAGAGCATCCATGCGAGCAAGTTTTATTTTTGGCATCTTTAGGGTGAAAGTCGTTTAATTATCCAGTTTTTTTCTGCTTGTTGATATACAATACGATCATGTAGCCTACTTGATCTGCCTTGCCAAAATTCAAAATAAGTTGGAATAATGCCATATCCCCCCCAATTTTTAGGTAATGGAACTTCCCCTTCAGAAAAGTGTGCCATCATTCTTTTAAATTCATTATCTAAGTAGTCCCGATTAGGAACTTCATGAGATTGCTTAGAAGCATGGGCTCCAATTTGGCTTTTATGAGGTCTAGATTTAAAATAAGCTTCACTCTCTGAACGCGATAATTTTTTAGCTATTCCATTAATTCTTACTTGGCGCTCCACTTCTTTCCAAAAAAAACACATCGAAACCCTATTATTATTCTCAATGTCTCTGCCCTTATCACTCTTATAATTGGTATAAAATTTGAATAGATCATCGTCCAATCCTTTTAATAATACAATACGGGTTCTTGGATGATTATCTTCGTTAATTGTACCTAATGTACATGCATTGGGCTCCATTACATTTGCTGCCAATGCCTCGTTGAACCATTTTCGAAATTGATTAAATGGATTTCTATCAATGTCAATAATGTCTAAACAATGTTTTGTATAGTCTAATCTTAATTTTTGAATATCCTCTTCTTTCATTTATTTGAAAAAGTAATCAGGCTCATTACCTGCTTTCCATTTTATATTACAACCTATACTAGGGATTTGGATATCTAAGTTAGGTTTTTTTTGTAATAAGTTATTGATTGCATTTTTTACATCCACACCAGAGACAGGGAATTCATTCCCTGGTCGGCTATTATCAAATTGACCCCGATAAACCAATTGTAAAGATTCATCGAAAAGGTAAAAATCTGGAGTGCAAGCAGCTTGGTATGCTTTTGCAACCTCTTGATTTTCATCAAGAAGATAAGGGAAATCATATTTTTCTTCTTTCGCCGCATGTATCATATTTTCGAAAGAGTCTGATGGATATTTTTCTGTATCATTGGAATTTATAGCAATGAAAGAAATACCCAATGGTGTATAGTGGTGAGCAACTTCGACTAGCTTTTTATTTATGTATTTTACATAAGGACAGTGATTGCAGATAAATATAATCAACACACCTTTTGATTTTTTTGAAATACTTTGAAGATCAATATACGCACCACTAACATCTAATAAACTGAAAGTTGGTGCCTTAGTACCGAGTGAGAGCATTGTTGATTCTACTGCTGCCATTGCATTGTTTGTTTGAACTTAGTCTACGAGTTTTTTAGTTATTTAAACTATTACTAAATCTATTCGAACTGTATGTGAAAAGGAAGATATAAAAAAACCCGATACCCGGTGAGAAATAGTGGTCATCTATGTTCTAAAAAAAATCGTAGGGGTATCGAGTTACTAAATATAAGACGCATGAACCACCAATTTGTTTCTTTCTTTTTGTTAAATAATTGTAAATAAATTTTATAAATAGGAATAGAGATATGATATATCTCTAAAAATTCTCTTTTTTTTGGAACTCAAGACATTTTTTAAATATCTATGAATGATCAATTATATTAATTGATGATTTAGATTCCCAAAATTGTACTTTTAAAAAATCTGGTTTAACGTTGATCTTTTGTAGTTCTTGTTTGCTAAAAAATCCAACATCACTTATCAATTGATTACCTCCCTCATGTTCAGGGTCTTTTCCTAATAAAAGCTCCCCTTCTAATTTGGAGACTCTATAGTAAAATTCTATAGCATGAAAGTGCCCGTTTATCATCTCGGAAGTAAAAACTAATTCACCTACTTTAACGGTTAAATTGGTTTCTTCTTTAAACTCTCTTTTAACAGTTTCTTTTAATGATTCTTTAAATTCAACTCCACCGCCAGGGGGGATCCAAATTTCCCCACCCGTAATAGGTGATGTTAACTTAACCAAAAGAAGTTTAGTATTTTCTACAAATAAACCACATGCCCTTACTCGAACAAACCCAGAATATTGGTTTTGTTGCTTCAACCTTCTACAGGCGCTCCTTTTTTATATGGCTTATTTAGATCATTAGATTTTGCATATTTTAAACTCGATTTTACAAAATCTACAAATAGAGGTTGGGGGTTATTTACGGTGCTTCGTAACTCTGGATGAAACTGAACTCCCACAAACCATGGGTGATCTTTGAGTTCTATAATTTCTACAAGATCTCGTTCGGGGTTCATTCCAACTAATTGCATTCCATTCTCAACAAGTTTATAACGCAGGTTGTTATTAACTTCATAACGATGTCTGTGGCGCTCATACACTAAATCATCACCGTAGGCAACATGTGCATTAGAGTCATGCGTAAGCTTACATGCATACTTTCCTAAGCGCATAGTACCACCCATATTTTCAATATTTTTTTGATCTGGCATGATGTCTATGATCGGATGTTCTGTTTCTGTATCAAATTCCGAGCTATTAGCTGTTTCCCATCCACACACATTACGCGCATATTCTATTA
>JAYPYN010000137.1:4680-6084 GCA_038154605.1 Balneolaceae bacterium | reverse complement strand
ATCAGTACCAATTTCAATTTCTTTTACTGTTTCTTCGGTTAAATCAGGGTTTCCAAGGGTTACGCTTCTTGTAAATGGATTACCATAATTAGCTGCAGATAAACCGTCACCCCATGAAGATCCAATTCCGCCAGGGGAATATGTTGTACTTCTAGCGTATGGAAGAGGTTCAATACTTACCTGACCATAGGATGCTCTTAACTTACCAAAACTTAAAATTGAATTGTCAAGAAATTGTGAAAACTTCCACCCTATAGAGGCACTTGGTGAAAAAAGATTTTTTTCCAATGTTGAAGGTCTTTCAACACGTCCAGTTAATTCAACATATAATTGATCTGCTATGTTAACATTGAAAACTCCATAAACACCGTGTTTTCTAGTTTCCTCAACATATTTTGATGGAGTTTCGTTGTCAGAATTTGCATTACCAAATATTCTCAAATCTCCCAAATCAGGATTTGTGAAAATTTCTGATGATCCACTAATTCCTGAATACTGATTTCTGACGAAATTTGTACCAACAACAACATCTATGTTTATTTTATCAGTTAGTGTTTGAGAAGATTGTGCAAAAACATTAAAGTTTTCCACTTTATTTTGAATATCACTTTGACTGAAAGAACCAGTTCCCAAACCTGCTGCAGAATTAACTGGGAAAAAAGTTTCTCTGTGATCTAAGTAATAATCTAGACCGTATCTAGCTGTAATATTAATATTATCTCTGAGTTTCCAATTTAATTCAGGTGCAACAATAAAACGCTCAACGTTGTTGGGGTTGTCTTGTTCATTGATAGTCCAGCCTGGATTGTTATACACAGGAGCACCACTACCAATGTAGTTTCTATAACTTCTATGTGAATTAGCGATTGGCACGTTAAGATCATTATAATAAGTTCCAATATAATCTCGGTTATCAAAATCAGGAGATGTTCTCAAGTATCCTAAATAAAGACCTTGTAGGTTTGAACCTTGCTGAATCCTATCGGATTCCGTTTTTGTATATTGTATATTAAATTTTGCAGTAATATTATTACTTAATTCATTTACTTGATTCAATCTTAGAGATTGTCTTGTGTAATTAGATCTTCCCTGAATAATGCCATCTTGGCTTAAATTAGTGAAACTTAAAAAAGTGTTACTGTCATCTCCACCAATTGAAGCGCTAACAGAAAAATCACTAGTAACACCAGTTCCAAAAACTTGATCCCTGTTTGAATCATTAAAAACTCTGTTGTCATTTTTTGTTACTAATGGATAAATAATATTACCAGTTTCGGACACAAAACGTCTATCACCATCAGTTACGACATCATCTCCCCCAGCTCTGTTGGAGATCAAATCACCCCATGAAAATCCAGTATTAGGTACATATTCTCCATATTCATCATCAGAGTAATCATAATC
>JAYPYN010000137.1:3769-4670 GCA_038154605.1 Balneolaceae bacterium | reverse complement strand
GGAATACCTTGACCAAACTTATCTTGTTTATCAAATTCTACGTTAATATTATCAAAAGCTATAGCAGATTTAACATTAATACTAACTTTTTTTCCTGAAGCAGCACCACTTTTAGTTTTAATAACAATTACACCGTTTGCAGCACCAGTACCCCATACAGCTGCTGCTGCTGCACCTTTTAATACAGTTACACTTGCAATATCCTCCTCAGGGATGTCATTTAAGCGAGACTGTTGGGCAACTCCCGCAGTACCACCACCAAGACTTGAGTTATCAATTGGTGTACCATCAAGAATAATTAAAGGAGCAGAGGCGCCATTAATGGTATTTTGTCCACGAATTTGAATATAAGCACCAGAACCAGGATCACCTGTATTTCTAGTAATTTTTAAACCAGATGTTTTCCCAGCCATACCTTGGATTAAACCAGTTTCATTAGCACGACCTATTAATTCTGGATTAACCGTAGTTGATGAAGTTATATCATCGTCTTTTTTCTTTTCGATACCAAGAGCTGATACTACAATTTGTTCCAAACCTAAAACATCAGGTTCTAAGGAAATATCCAAATTTTCAACTCCTTCTGAAACATTAATTTCTGTTTCGAATGTTACATACCCAATAAATGAGAATGTGATTTTGTAAGTTCCAGAAGGAATATTTGCTAACGTATACTCACCATTAATATCGGTAGATACACCTTTTTGAAGTGACATTATAGCGATATTAACTCCAGGTAAATCTTCCCCAGAAATAGCATCTGTTACACGTCCTTCTATCGTTCCACTTTGAGCAAAAGCCAAAGAAGACATAAAAAATAAAATAAATACTCCGGAGAGTAGTTGTTTAAACATAGATGACCTCATATGTATTATTTTAGTTTAACTATATCATATATGGT
>JAYPYN010000137.1:0-3741 GCA_038154605.1 Balneolaceae bacterium | reverse complement strand
AATAAATATAAACAAGCTTAATTTATTTCAGGATTAAAATCATCAAAATATAAAAAATCAATCATATTAAATTCACTATTTTATTCTGGAAAGAGCATCTCATAGTAGCCATCAATGATGTGATCTTCAAAGCTTTCGAGGTAGAGTTGGGTGATTTGTTCAGTACTATGCACTAGTGCTTCTTGTATGGCACTGATTGGTATGCCTTTTCGTTTTGATCTTGTAACGAATGACGGTTCATGATTTTCTTACCCATTCTTGCAAGGGTTTGGTTCAGTGTATTTCTCTTTTCTGTTATAACATCATATTAATCATCTTCATGAACATGAAAAGATAACATTAGGCGCAAAAATTATCAGTTAGCATCTCATTCTTTGCAATCGTATCTAACATTTTCTAATGCAGAGAAATATTGTATTACTTAACCTTATATTTGTTGTATCCAAAATAATAAAGCCCTCTTAAAGAGGGCTTTTAATAGTGGCGGGGACAGGATTCGAACCTGCGACCTTCGGGTTATGAGCCCGACGAGCTACCAGCTGCTCCACCCCGCGATGAGTTTTAAATATACAACTTATCTATCAAGAACTTCAATACTTTTTAAGGTATTTGAGACATTAATTTATCCAATTCATATTTTACGTTAAAAAATGAATATGATTAGCTCAAAAGAAGCCATAGACCTAGAAAATAAATATGGAGCACACAACTACCATCCCCTACCAGTGGTATTATCTAAGGGAGAAGGAGTACTTGTTTGGGATGTTGAAGGAAAACAGTATTATGATTTTTTGTCTGCCTATTCGGCGGTAAATCAAGGACATTCCCATCCAAAAATAATAGATACACTTATAAAACAAAGTAAAACTCTTGCTCTTACTTCTCGTGCATTTTATAACAATGTATTGGGAGAGTATGAGCAATTTATGTGTAATTTTTTTGGGTTCGATAAAACTTTACCTATGAATACAGGAGCTGAAGCCGTAGAAACAGCGATAAAAATTTGCAGAAAGTGGGGCTATGAACAAAAAGGGATTGATGAAAATGAGGCACAAATAATTGTGTGTACAAATAATTTCCATGGTAGAACTACAACCATTATCTCATTTTCTAATGATCCTGATGCAAGAAACAATTTTGGGCCTTATACACAAGGTTTCATAAAAGTTGTTTACAATGATCTAAATTCTTTGGCTGATGCGCTTTCAAATCCCAATGTTGTTGGATTCCTTGTTGAACCAATTCAAGGAGAAGCAGGTGTTGTGGTTCCAGACGATCATTATATTGAAGAGGCCGCACATCTTTGTAAGAAAAATAACGTGCTACTTATTGCAGATGAAATACAAACAGGAATAGCACGAACCGGGTCTTTATTAGCCGTATGTGGCAATTGTACTTGCACAGGTAATTGTGAAAGAGGAAATACCTACACAAAACCAGATATTCTAATATTAGGCAAAGCACTCTCAGGTGGGGCTTATCCAGTTTCTGCTGTGCTAGCCGATAATGATATAATGAATGTAATTAAGCCTGGTCAGCATGGATCAACCTATGGAGGCAATCCGTTGGCTTGTAAAGTTGCGATGGCGGCTCTTTCTGTTGTTTATGAAGAAAAGCTTGCCCAAAATGCAAGAACACTCGGAATCTTATTTCGATCTGAAATTCAAAAAATTGTTGATTCGCATTCCTTATTCAAAAAGGTAAGAGGAAAAGGGTTATTGAATGCAATCATCATTAATGATTCTGAAGAAAGTGATACCGCTTGGAGATTTTGTGTTGCATTGAAAGAGAATGGGTTACTTGCCAAACCAACCCATGGAAATATTATTCGTTTTGCACCTCCTTTAGTTATAACAAAAGACCAAATGATGAAATGTATTTCAATAATTAAAAAGACAGTATTGGATTTCGATCTATAAAAAAGCGCTTTTATAATTGAGTCCCAATACAAAGATTGGTAGTTTTACACATCAATAAATAATCTCATATACAATAAGGAGTACATGACAGTAAAAGAAATTATCCAACCGCAGGATGTAAAAAAGATATTAGGAAAACATCTTTTAACAGATGGTTTTGATATGGTGTTGGATCTGAATAAAAGTAAAGGTGCATATTTGCACGATAGTAAATCTGGTAGAGATTATTTAGACTTCTTTACTTTTTTTGCTTCCAATCCACTAGGAATGAATCATGATAAAATTGCAAATGATGCCGAATTTGTAAATAAACTAGGAAGGGTAGCAATAAATAAACCCTCAAATTCTGATGTTTATACTCAAGAGCTTGCAGAATTTATGGAATCTTTCAGTAGAGTAGCAGTTCCTTCAACCTTACCGCATTCTTTCTTTATATCAGGAGGCGCTCTTGCTGTAGAAAATGCAATGAAAGTGGCTTTTGACTGGAAGGTTCAGAAAAACTTCCAAAAAGGATATCGCCAAGAAAAAGGTCACATGGTTTTACATTTCGAAAAAGCATTTCATGGGCGTTCTGGCTATACATTATCCGTAACAAATACATTAGAAGATAAAGTTAAATACTTCCCCAAATTCAACTGGCCACGAGTTATTAGTCCAGCAATGCACTACCCCGCTACACCAAGTCATCTTGAAATGGTAAAAAAAGATGAAAAACTAGCAGTAGCTCAAATTGAACGATATTTTCAGATTTATAAAGATGATATTGCTTGCATTTTAATAGAGCCGATACAAGCAGAAGGTGGAGATCGGCACTTTCGTCCACAATTTCATGAAGCCCTTCGGCAACTAGCAGATAAACATGAAGCTCTTTTAATCTATGACGAGGTTCAAACAGGTGTAGGATTAACAGGTAAATTTTGGGCTCATGAACACTATGTGACTCCAGATATCATATCCTTCGGTAAAAAAGCACAAGTATGTGGAATTTTAGCTGGCCCACGTGTTGATGAAGTTGAGACTAATTGTTTTAAAGTTTCTTCAAGAATTAATTCAACTTGGGGTGGAAATCTTGTGGATATGGTTCGTTTTGGCAGGATTTTAAATATTATTGAAGAAGATCATCTTGTTGATAATGCATCAACGGTAGGAGATTATCTTCTTAGAAAACTAGAAACACTGTCAGAACAGTATGAATATTTGACAAATGCACGAGGAAAGGGGCTAATGTGTGCCATTGACTTACCAGATAGCCATTCCAGAGATGCTGTTATAAGTGAATGCATTGCCCATGGAATGATGATATTATCTTGTGGTCAAAACACAGTACGTTTCCGTCCGCCTCTTACTGTAACAGTAGATCAAATAGATGAAGGTCTAGACATCTTAGAAAAAGCATATAAAAAGGCACTTCATCGATGTCCAGTCGCTAATTAGACTTGAAGGCTGCATTACAATTTCATTCATAACAGCAGATTGTGGTAGCGATAATGTCGCTGCCACAACGTCTGCGACTTCTTTACCGCTGAGCATTGCCTCTTTTTTAACCCTCATTTGAACAAGCTCGTCTTCCCAGAATTCTGTATTTACTCCACCTAAATAAAATAGTGTAAAACGAATATTATCCCTTTTCAATTCTTCAGTAAGAGCTTTAGTAAAACCTTGGATTGCAAATTTTGATGCAGAATATACAGATGAATTTCTCATTATAAATTTGCCCATTGTTCCAGGAAACATCAAAACATGAGAGGTCGAATCCGTATTCATATAGGGGATCATAGTTTGAGTAACTAGAAACGTTCCATAAACATTGACATCTATCACA
>JAYPYN010000136.1:0-6140 GCA_038154605.1 Balneolaceae bacterium | reverse complement strand
GGAGAAGCATTAGCGGAAATGTTCTCTTCGGAGAATTAAACAGACTGAATTTAGCCAACGCAAGTTCAAGCACATTGCAATCCTCTCCCGATTAATCGGGACGCGGTTGCAAAAAGCTTTCACTCCAACGCTAAAAACGAGATGAATAAAATAAAAACGGGGTCCACAACACCTATAAGCACTAGCGCCCTAGGGGGTGAAGCTGCTCATACACAGACCGTTCTACTTTCGGTACGTTAATCCCAAGAGCCGTACATGGCGTTTGGTAGCACTAAAATGTCTTTGCCTTGGCGCTTTAAGAAGGCATCCAAATCCACAGTTTGCTGGGTAGTGTGGTAGAAATCTTTAATGTTATCTCCAATTTGCATGACTAAGGTAAAAGTTTTATTCCATGCTTCCTTTGCCTGTGGATGTGCCGCCCAACAATAGGTGGCCTCTCCAGAAAGCACTTGGTTTCTGCGAAGGTCTTTATCGTTAATGATGCCAGTTTCGCCTACCGCTTTTTTATCTGCTTCATTTCTTCCTAAAATACAAGTATTCGATCGTGTTATTGGAAACCCAAGTTTTTCTAAATTCGACCAGGTGTAATCGTCCATGTCCCGATCACGATTGGTGATAAGTGCAAGTTGCCCCCCTGAAGAAAGCACATATTCTACAAATTCTTTGGCGCCAGGAACCGCACTCGCTTCTTCTTTCATCACCCATGCATTCCAACTTTCTGGGGTAAAAGATAAACCGGCTACATCTCTGCTATAATTGTATGCACTGTTATTAAGCAACGTTTCATCCACATCCATAAATACCACCCAAGCCTTATTTTTGGGAATGTGTTCTTTAAAGTTAGCGGTAGCCATTTCATAGAGAGAGGCTGTAATTATTGGATATTCGGCACTGTTTTGTGTCCATCGAACGGCAGAACTGGGCGGGAAGGTTTCAGAATGGGTAAAAGCTAGTTCTAAGCCAACCGGGCAATGATCGCTTAGCATATCATCTTCGGTCATGGGTTCGTCGGTAAAGTAAAAAACCTGGCCACTGCCTTCTTTGTAATAATCCAATGCCGCAGAACCAACGAGTACATGATCTATGGGGGCAGGATATCTGGGATGGCAACCACGTATGTTTTCCATACTGCTGCGTAATGGTACAGGTGCATCATGCATGGTGGTTAAATCTGCCCATAATCGATTTCCATCTTCTAAAATACGATGATTAAAATCACCCAAAACAATAAACCCAATATTTTTTTGGATTCGCTCTTCCATCCATCCATCTAAAACAGGTACTTGTTGTTCGAAGGTTTCGCAGGCATTTCTAGTAGAGTTGGCATAATCATTTACAAAACAACCGCTTTTCATGTGTACATTTAGCACATCAATAGGGGATGGGGCATCGGTTAATCGTAGCATTAGTCCGTGTCTTAAGCCTGGGTTGTTGAGGGCAAGTTCTTCAAAACTACCTAAATTTTCATAAGCAATGCCTTTTCGAATAGCATACGCTACTTTTTGTTGGGTGGAAGTTCGTCCACTGCCCCTACAAATATAAGGCTCAGAATCGGGCCGTTCAGAAAGTACTATTTCCCATACATCGGTAGGGAAAACACGGGCAACAGCCGCTTCATTTTCAACTTCTTGCAGGGCTACTACATCGGCGTTCATAGTGGCGGCAAATTCTCGCAATGCATTATAATCGCTTGCATTTCGGGCAACACAGCCTTCGCCATCATGTTCAGCTAGGTGTTCGATGTTCCAAGCTACAATGCGTAGATCTGAATGTTGAGCATTGGTGGAGGCAGCGATTCCAAAAAAGGAAATAAAAATTAAAAATGATGATTTTGACATACAATAACTATGGGTTTAAGGTTGGTAAGTTATCACCTTTTGTGATAAATGTTTTACGATGTGCTTTAGTTGCATCGCACGTATAGAGTATTTAACAACCCTCATTCCAAATTATGGACTTAGTAGGTGTTAACCGTTTCATTTGGGTTACTTAATGCTTGTGAGAGATAATTTTGTATTTCTGTAGCATTGACATTTTGCCCAATAAACACAATTTCATTATACGTATGATTTGGATTATTGAACCTTCCTATGGCATCAAATTTTAAGAATTTCCCAGTCTGATTCCACAAAAACGCAGTATCGGAATCTTCAATCGTTACAATGCCTTTCGACCGTAGTATGTTAGGAGGAAGCTCCTGCTCGAATAATTTGATTAATTTTTCCTCATTAAAACGAGTAACCGTTTTGTAAATGTAGGTTCCAATCCCATACTCCTCAGATTCTGAACCATGCTCCTTTTCCAGTTCGGTAATCCACAACGAGGAATCTTCAGCAACTTCTATGTCAAAGATGTTGGTATCAACGATTTCATCGATGGGAACATGACTATAATTTGTTTTAATTAATTTAGCTCTGGGGTTCATCAATGTAAGAAGATCGGTAAGTTTTTTTAATTCCTTCTCTGATGTTTCATCGATTTTGTTGAGAACTAGAATGTCTGCCCCTTCTACCTGTTCTGCCAATAATTGGCTGTAGCCTCGTTCAAATTCGTCGTCGGGGATGAGCGATTGCTTCTCATACATCTCGAAAAATTGGGCACTATCTATTACCGTGATAATGGCATCAACAAACACCTTATGTTGTATGTTTGGTAAATCAGGGTTAGCCTCAAGAATTTCGGGATGCACATAAAACGCTTGGGCAATGGGCACGGGTTCTCCTATTCCTGTTGACTCAATCACGATGCCATCCAGTTCATTTTCTTGTAGAATTTTATCTACGCCTTCGATCAAATCGCCACGGAGTGTACAACAGATACACCCATTAGATAATTCTATCATTTCTTATGTGGTATGCTCAACCAGTTTTGCATCTACGTTTACTTCGCCAAACTAATTTACGATCACCGCAATTTTCTTTCCTGATGAATTGGCTAAAATATGATTTAATAATGTGGTTTTACCCGACCCTAAAAACCCTGTAAGTATGGTAATGGGAATTTTGTGTGTGTTGGTCATTCGTTTTTAATGGATGAATGTGTAGTTTATTGTACGATTTAATGTTGTTGATGAAAATAGCCCGTCAATTATTGGGCAAAATAATTCAAAATTTTAGCAAAACTAAAACTTGTAAATATACCTAATTAGTTATTTCATTAATACCATTTTGTTCGACAATACCTTGCCATCAAATTCTAAGCGATAGAAATACACTCCACTAGAAAGAGAAGATGCATTGAAGTTGATAGAATGATATCCAGCACGTTGATATTCATCAACTAAAACCCGAACGGTTTGCCCAAGTGAGTTGAATACCGTTAATTGAACGTGCCCACCTTTAGGTAAATCGAAACTAATTTTGGTAGATGGATTAAATGGATTGGGGTAATTCTGTCCGAGCCGAAACCCATGAGGGGAATTAGATTCTAGATCATTCGATGTGCCGTCTACTTTCTCTATCACCGTTTTATCGAAGCTGAAGAGCCAGTTATTTTGTTCTGAGGCGAAGTCAGTATCAAATTCAAAACGCATAATATGTGTGCCTTTTTCAAGCTGAACTGGTGCAACTTCAAAGGGTTGAAAATTGATAAAGCTACCGGTTCCATTCACTCGTATCTTGCCACTAACATCAATATTGTCGATTAACAAGGTAAAATTCCCAAAGCCCGGAACGGTTGCCATATAAGGTTTAAAGATATATTTAGCAGCTTCATCTACTTCAAAGGTGTATTCTAACCATTCGCTAGCAATGATAAATATAACGTGTACATTGCCGCCGTCTCCGCTAAGATCAACGCCTTCTCCGGGGCGGTAAAATTGATTGTTAGCATCAATATCATGATATGAAATTCCTTCACCGCCTTCATCGTAATGTTCTGCTTCAATAGTAGTGGGCAGAACCGGTGGCGTGCCGCCATATGCGGTACCATTGGGTAGAACTTCAATCTGTAAACTATCGGTTGAAACTAAGCCATCCGTATTTGTTACGGTGAGTTGGATGTTGTACGTGCCCACATCATAAAACGTAAAAGAAGTATCTGCTGCGGTGCTGGTGCTAAGGCTATCAATGTGCCAAAGAAAACTTAAAGGTAGGTCGTTACGGTCAAAACTATTGCTAGAAGTTAATTGAACGTTTAATGGGGATTTGCCTCTGGTTTTATCAGCATTTAAAAGAATTACCGGCGCGTTTGGATTTACCGTTTGTGTACTTTCGGTGTATGTTTCTCCAGCTGGTACGCTCATAGAATAGCCATCAGAAAAAGTAACTAAACGGCTTTCTGTACTCGCATTATAGGCAATGTAAGTCTTGTCGCTTCCTTTTTTGAATACAGCATAGGTGGGAATATCGGCTGTTACAGATACATCAATTTGCCCCATACGTTTTAGATTATATAACCAATGCATAGTGTGTGCTTTCGATTCACCATCAAAAGCTTCATAATTAGGATCGGCTAAGTAGTAGGCAAGGGCTTGATTGGCATCTGCTAATGCTAGATACTGCCAAAAAATATCTTTCCAGAGTTTTGGTTGACCACTTCTTAGTTCTACAACCTCGTTATAATTTGCAACAACATGATCTGGATGCCTGCCTAAATACAGCGAACCGCTTGTAATAGGTAGTAAATTGATGCCTCTTACAAACTCTGGGTCACCACCAAACCAAGTTGCATGAACTCCTTTCGATCCCCAAACCATACCAATGGCATTGTGTGGATAATCCTCAGGAAATACTTCATCATCCACATCAAACCAGTACTGTTCTATAGCCGTTGTTTCGGTTGCATAAAGAAAGATACCCATATCCCGAATTTCAGTTTGCCCAGTTACTTCTCCCCAAAGAATAACCGCAGATGCAAAGTTCATCGATTCCGAACTTGATTCCTGATTGTTACCTTCGGCAAAGTCTCCATGTCCTGCCGCCCAAGAATGGCCCGCATAAATATCGTAAGATCGTAAAAAGGGTAGTAGTTCGTCGTTTCGGTTCCAGTTATTGGCATCCCGAATTAACATATTTACCATACCTCCCCATTGTTCTTGAGTTGCCCATTCAGCATCATATTGTGCGATAGTAGCCGCACTTACGATGGCATAACTCATGTGAAAGTGATGATCATTAATTTGGTTGTCGGCACCAAATCCGGAGGGATAACCCGTAAGCACGTCCCAATTTTGGTTGTATGAATATTCTTGTTCTCCGCCTACTGTAAACCAATCTTCGAGTCGTGTTTTTAAGGCATTCAAAAAATAATCTCGCTCAGTAGTCATTCCAAATTGGTCGGCAATGTGAACTAAGTTGGCGAAACGAGCCATCGCCTTTCCGTTTTCGTAGGATGGCCCAACATTTAAGGGCTCGGTTGCTACATCGGCTACCAAACTCTTTAAAATATCCGGATTATAATCACCCTGATTAGGAAGTGTAGGTAATACCCCTTGGAATTTTAACGAAGTTGAAAATGAATTTCCAAATAAAACTTTCATATCGCCACGCGGTGAAACATAGGAATAATCGGTAAGTGGTTCATTTGTGTTCAGCCATTGATGGCGATACAACGCCGAAACGGTTTCATTCAAATTTCCATCCGCAGAGTCTTTTAACGTTGTTTCATAGCGGTATGTGGAAGTAAGCGTTGCAGAAGATTCATTATAAGACCATTCAACTAAGGTGTTTGTAACAAAGGCATAAGCTCGCGATTTAAATTCGTTTAACGTTGTTTGAGAATTGTTGGGGAGCAATGCTACAGATAAATAGTTTTCACCATTTAAATTTGAGGTATACGTTGAGCCAGATATCCAATTAGAACCAGTTGGTGCAAAAATTCCATAATGTCTACCATCTACTGTTACACCAAGTACTCCATTATCATTAAACCAAACAGTAGGTGTTCCATTAAAATTGATTGTTGCATCACCTCCAGTTATTTCAAAATAAACGAATGGTAGTCCATGTCCTAAAGTTGCTAGCATGCTTTTACCACCACCTAACCATTCTGCGGTAACTGTCCAATCGTCATATTTGGTGGTAGTAGTTTTAGAAGCGTTTAATCCAGCGACGCCAATTGTCATTTGACCGTTTGGATAATAAGGAAATAGGTAGTCTGTACCTGGGGCAGAGGTAGCAAAGGTATGCAGGCTGGTATAG
>JAYPYN010000135.1:1070-6292 GCA_038154605.1 Balneolaceae bacterium | reverse complement strand
TCTTTATTTTCTACATTATCGATATCTAATAGCAGAATTAATTCCTTTACCCTTAATTTTGAAACCCCTTCTAAGAAGGAGTTTAAATTGATAGTACCTGATAGCGCTCCGCCTGTTCCTACTAGTAGAATTTCGTTATCCTTACCTTGAATAACATATCCAGAAACATAAACGATTAGTTTTTGTTGTATTTGACGAAATTCATTGGCTAATCGATTATAGGCTAAAACTAATTGTTGTTCATTTTCAACGTTTGTGGTAGTTCGCACATTAGATGCATGGTATCCATAAGCCTGAATTAAATATTCATTGAGCAATTGTGCGTCTCTTTCGGCAAAACTTCGTTCTGAATACGAGCCTTGATATTCACGATTAGCAATTGAAAATGCATATGCATTTTCAGTTCTTTCTTTAATTTTAGGAATATTCGTTTCTACATCTATATTACCAAATGGGATATTCGGCACTGTAATAATGGATAATTGAGAAGCAAATTCGGAAGGTCGCCAAATTAATTCTGCATCTATTTTAGCAATATATGTTTCTGATATACCATATAATACCTTATACCAACTCTCTTCTTGGCTTACAAATTTAAGCTGACTTCCTTGCGCTAAATCAGTAAGAATAGACCTTGAATCAAGTAATGGCTCATCTCTTAAAGCAGTGATGGGCGCTTTAATAACAACAAATTGTTCTAAAAATGATGTTACAGGAATTGTATTTACATAAATGTCATCATTGAAATATAATTCAAGAGTGATCACATCATTATCTTTAAATTCTGTTTTTTCGGGATTAAAACTCTCGAGTAGATTAACTGTATATCTATTATTTCTATATTCTATATCGTCCCCAATAGCTACTATTTCTCCATCATAATACATGGTATAAGAAACATTTGTACCAGCTAATGGATTTGCTCTAACTGTGTCTTTTTCATTGATAGTACCCGATTTTCTTAACAACCTAGATTCACCAGTTGGCGTGGGTGTGCCACTTGGCTTCATATTGAGTAAGGATGTTAAAGAAATTAAACCAGCGGCTCCATATAGATAATTTGTTGTAGAAATTTCTTGTGCTTCAGTAGCCGCATATGATGCTAATCCTGCCCCTGCTAAACCTAATAAAACGCGACTAAATCTTGGTTTATATCGCTGAATATATCGATCTGTTCTAACTCTTTGCGTGTAATTAAAGTCATTCACCGAAAGTAATTCGAATTGTACTATAGGATTATCCGGAGTAATTGTACCTACTCTATTTAGATATTGTTTGGTATCAATTAATTCAAAATCGTTGCGATCTATCTCATATTGATTTTTTACTACCCACGTTGATGTACTACATCCTAAGGAACATAAAAATAAAATAAATAATGATATATACTTTAAAATCATGCCCAAGGTGTTTGTTTAGATGCAAGCGCGATCTTGGCTGCATCGGTTGCAATAACTAATTCTTCGTTGGTAGGAATTACCATAATTTCAACATTCGAATTCTGATGTTGTATGGAATATCCTTCATTTCTCTCGCCATTTAATTCTTCGTCTAGAAAAATACCGGTGTATTCCATGTCTTTTAATATCAAAGATCTAATTTTTGATGAATTTTCGCCAATCCCACCAGTAAATATAATCGCATCTACCCCATTCATTGCCGCTATATATGACCCAATATATTTTTTTGCCCGATAACAGAATACATCGATTGCTTCTTGGCATCGTCTATCCCCATTTTCGGCCTCTTCCATCAAATCTCTCATATCTCCGGCGTATCCGCTTAATCCAAGCAGTCCAGAATGTTTGTTAAGCAACGCATGAACGTTGGCTAGAGATAATTCTTCTTTTTCAATGATATAGAATAAAATAGAAGGATCAATATCTCCACATCTTGTTCCCATAACTAAACCCTCTAGGGGGGTAAATCCCATGCTCGTATCTATCGATAGCCCATCTTTAATAGCCGTTATGGAACCCCCATTACCTAAATGGCAGGTTATGATCTTAGTTCCTTCTTTCTTTTTACCAGTAATTTTGTAGTACTGGCGGCTCACATAATAATGACTAGTTCCATGAAAGCCGTATCGCCTGATTTTATACCTACGATAAAGCCTGTTTGGAATTCCATACAAAAAAGCATGCTGCGGAATAGAATGATGAAAAGCCGTATCAAAAACTGCCACATGCGGTACATTAGGTAAATGATGTTTCGCGGCTCTTATTCCTTGTAAATTTGGGGGATTGTGTAATGGTGCAATATCAAAAGCGGCTTCAATTGCTTCTTCAACAAATTCATCGATTAGTACAGAGTCTTTAAAAGTTTCTCCTCCATGTACTACTCTATGGCCAACGGCTTCAATTTCAGTCAAAGAATGTAAATGATCATTATCAGCAGTTATAAGCAATTCCATTACTGTTTTTAAAGCAGTAGCATGAGAATCTAAAGCCATGGATTTTTTTATGGGGCGCTCGCCTTTAAATTCTTGCTTAATAATGGATGTAACCGCACCAATACGTTCTACCAAACCCTTACAGAGCGTTTCTTTTTTTTCAGTATTTATTAATTGATACTTAATTGAAGAACTTCCACAATTAATAACTAATATTTTCATGACCTAAAAATTAAAAATAGCACCGATACCAAGTACATTCCGGAACTTAAGATTACTCTCATTGTTTGATGGTGATGACACCCAAAATGGAACGTCATACCTTATAAAGATACCGCGATCTTTACCTAAATGATCAGGAATATTTACTGAAAATTGAACACCAAGACCGGTATTGCCTAAAATGCCCGTTTTATTTAATGGAGGTGAAAGATGTACTTCAAAAGTTTCAGAATATCTATTCTCATTAAATCCAGCTCCAACATCAATAAACATATAACTTTGGAAGGATACTAAATCACCAACTAGTTGATTTTGTTGAAGTGTACCATTTATTGGGTTAGGGAATTCATACTCAATATTAATCCCATATACAGTTTCAAATTGCAGGTAAGAGTAGTTTTTAAAATTCTTGTACCCTCTTAGATTTGCCCCTCCGCTAAAAGAGAGAAGGCCATCATTTACCCATGATTCTTGTATAATACCAACCGATCTTTTAAACCCAGTTTGCAACCAGTTTATGGGTGCATTAGTCCATAAATAACTATGGTATTCCCCATATGCGTTATCGGTTGAAATTTGTAGAAAAACCCTTGCTCTAAGTTTTGTTTTCTTGTAAATATTGAATGCGTTTTTAGATTCTATACGAAATGAATTAAAACCTTCGTCTATTTCTCTAACAAAAACAGCTTCAAGATGGGTTCTTAATGATTCAAATTTTCTTGATAGGTTAAGTTCTATTCCAATTAATTTTTTCCATTTAGATGACCAGGTATCAGGATCAAATCTGTATTCGAATTCAAAGTTTTTTTCAATAGAACTGTAAATTGAAGTCTCTAAAAAATTCAACTCATTAAAATCTTTTTGCCATCTTTTGTGTAATCTAATTTGATGAAGTGCGTACCCTGTTCTAGATAATGAGATGAGTTGTAGATTACCTTCACTATCAATATCACTAATTAATTTGATCGGCTCAGTAATCGAAAAATAATAAGATACTGGGTTGGCGGGAATTTTTGAGCCCATCCAAAAACCTGCATCTAAACGATGCGGTCCGTCATTAAACGTACCTTCCACTTCCCCTAGTAAGCGCACACCCATTCTAATTCCGTCAACATCATTATACCATAGATCGGGGTATGGCGAAAATTTATACGATTGAGCATGAGTGAGGGATGTATTCATACATACACACACTACAAAAGAAACTATGTAAGCTTTATGTGCCACTCAGGTAGAATTTGTTGATTGCGTAATAGATGATCAGTTAATCGCATTAAGCGTTTTTGTTCTGGCCAAGAAATCATGTCTTCAATTTCTGAGACAGAAACCCATCGAAATTCGGTATGCTCGTTGTCTAATTTTATATTTGGGTTGATTAGTTCTACTGCAAAGGCTGGTATTTGATGGATTTGATCTGTATTGGCTTCGTAAAACGTATTAACAGAAGGAATTACCCAAAATGTGTCTGGAGAAACTCCTAACTCCTCTTTTACTTCTCTTTGAGCAGCTTTCCAATATTTTTCATTTTCTTTAACCTTTCCACCAACCATCCGCCATTGATTGGCATAAATTTTATTTTTTGAACGCAATAGCAGTAAGAATTCCGGGAATCCTGATTCCATCCTATATACATAAACATCGATGAGTTTTTTCATCGAATAACCTTCAAATTTCTATATTTTTAATCTCTAATTCTAATAATCCAGCTGGAACTTTAACTTCAACTGTTTCACCTATTTCTTTGCCCAATAGTGATTTACCAATAGGAGAATCAATGGATATTTTACCCTTTGCGAAATCGGCTTCATTTGCTGAAACCAATGTATACTTCATCTCTTTATTCATTTTCTTATTTAATATTGTGACCTTTGTTAAGATTCTTACTTTTGTTAAATCTAAATCTTTGGCATCAATAATTCGTGCATTTGCTAGGATATCTTCCAATTTAGTAATTCTATCCTCCATATGACCTTGCGCTTCTTTTGCTGCATCATATTCTGCATTTTCACTTAAATCCCCTTTTGCTCTAGCTTCTGCAATATCTGCTGCAATTTCTCTTCTACCTCTAGTTTTTAGGTCTTTTAATTCGGAGTCTAATTTTTCGTAACCTTCTTGTGATAAATACTGAACTTTGCTCATTCTATTTTTCTTTTACTTGTCTACGCCTTGTGCTTTTGTGAGTATAGAAAATACATGGTTTAAAATTGTTTATCTAGTAAAATAGACAATCATTTTAGGATACTTTTAGAGTGGATATTTTTTTTAAAGCAACTACTGCTCCACAAAGTGCAGCTATACATAGAATTGCCCCAGCAATAAAGGCCGCCCCTGGTATTTGTATCGGTGCTGATGATGATGTAAAAAAACTAAACAAGCCAGTCATCATAGGCGGGCCAACAATGGCTGTTAAACTTATTACGCTGGTTAAAGCACCCTGCAATTCCCCCTGTTGATTATTATCTACTTTATTTGAAATAATACCTTGTAGAGCCGGACCTGAAAATCCACCTAAGGTAAAAGGCGCAATAACCATAAGAAAAACCCACGCAGTAGGTGCAAATGCAAAACCAAAAAAACCGAATATATAGAACAATAGCCCGATATATAC
>JAYPYN010000135.1:396-1060 GCA_038154605.1 Balneolaceae bacterium | reverse complement strand
TGTTAAACCTCCTTGAACTAGTGCAATGCAAATACCAACAATCCCCAAAGAAAATCCAACCATGGCTTCATCCCAATGAAATTGAAACATGGTGAAATACGTCCATGTACTTTGAGTGGAGTGATGAGACAGATACAATAAAAAATAAACCACTACCAACGCTGAAATTCCAGGAAAGCGCTTTATTTGTATTAAAGCACCCAATGGATTAGCACGTTTCCAATCGAATAATCGTCGGTTTTCTAAGGATAACGATTCTGGGAGAATAAAATATCCATACAATAAGTTAATAAAAGCAAGTGCAGCAGAGGCAAAAAAGGGAACACGAGCGCCATATTCGCCTAGAAGTCCACCAATTACTGGACCTAGAATAAAACCTAGACCAAATGCAGCACCAATCAAACCAAAATTTTGAGCCCGTTTTTCTGGTGTACTAATATCTGCAATGTAGGCAGTAGCAGTGGTATGGGATGCTCCAAAAATACCAGCAAATATTCTAGCCGCAAATAACCATGAAATACTAGTTGCAAAACCAACAATTAAATAATCCGCTACAAAGCCTGCCATTGATAAAAGAAGTATTGGTCGTCTTCCAAACCGATCACTTAACCCACCAACAAATGGAGCAAACACAAATTGCATAAATGCATACACAAACATCAGC
>JAYPYN010000135.1:0-331 GCA_038154605.1 Balneolaceae bacterium | reverse complement strand
ACTTAACCCCTGCCCCGTAAGCTCCATGATTAGTGCAGGGATCACTGGGATGATAATACCTAAACCAATACTATCTAACACAACTGTTATGAAAATAAATACTAACGCTGCCTTTGAAGGGTTTTTTGTAGACATAAAATTAAATTGGCTACGAAGGTACCCCTATTAACATCCTTTTAAAAGTGTTAAATCATCTTTTTTAGGTGTACAAAATAACTCATTACATGATTTATGAAGGACTGGGTATCTAAAAAGATAAATAATTAGGATAGTTTACTATTATATAATCATTGTATATTACCATATGGTAAACAAGGTGCAGTTGGATTTT
>JAYPYN010000134.1:0-6314 GCA_038154605.1 Balneolaceae bacterium | reverse complement strand
CTTTATCAGCGTGCTACTTTCCGCCGAATAGGAGGTCTGGGGCGTGTGTACTGGTATCTTGTTTACATATTCCCTGGATTTGTATTTAATGGATTGTTAATGAGTTTAGCCGGAAAACACATTGCCAAGAAAAAATAAAACTCTCCTACATAAATTATAGTTGTTACAATATTAAAATCTTACATTAAAGAATTGTAGACATAATATGCTGTCATAATAGCACCATTCATGTTAATGGCTTGATCTTTGGAATATGTCCAACAAGCCCAAATAAATAAATATTAAAACTATCAAATATGGCTAAAGAACCAAATTTCGAGTTCAATCTGCCTCCGCAGTTTGAGCAGATTACAAAAAACATTAAACTCATTATTATTGGCTTTGTAGTAGTAACTGCTGCATTCTCCTCTGTATTTACCGTTGAAACCGAAGAAGTTGGTGTAATTACGCGCTTCGGAAAGTATATAAGTGAGGCACGGCCAGGATTAAATTTTAAAATTCCATTTATCGATAAAGTAAAATATGTTCCAGTTCAGCGACAATTAAAGCAAGAATTTGGATATAGAACTACTTCTGCGGGAGTAAACTCTACTTATAGAAAAGCTGGATATCAAGGCGAATCGTTAATGCTTACTGGCGACTTAAACCTAGGGGATGTGGAATGGGTTGTACAGTTTAGAATTGATAATCCCTACAACTACCTATTTAAAGTTAGAAATATTGATGACACTCTTAGAGATTTATCTGAGGCGGCAATGCGACAAATCGTTGGTGATCGTACCGTAGACGAAGTACTAACGGTAGGTCGAGCTGAAGTGGCTTCCGAGATGGAAGTTGTATTGCAGGAAATTACAAACGAATACGAGATGGGTATTAAAATTGAACAGGTTGTTTTGCAAGATGCAAATCCGCCTGATCCTGTAAAACCATCCTACAACGGAGTAAATGAAGCAGAACAGCAACGAGAAACCTTGATTAATCAAGCACGTGCTGATTATAACAGGGTAGTTCCTCGTGCCGCAGGTGAAGCTGAACAAACCATACAACAAGCAGAAGGCTATGCATTAAGTCGTGTAAATACAGCTGAAGGGGAAGTTTCTAGATTTAATGATTTGTATGAGGAATATATTAAGGCGCCAGAAGTAACAAAGCGTAGAATTTTCTTAGAAACAATGGAAGAAATTCTCCCCAAAATGGGACAAAAAATAATTACCGATGAAGAGGGTAATTCGGTGATACCATTGTTGCAGATGCAAATGGATGGAGCAAAAAAAACAACGGCAAATAATTAATAGCGAGTAAAGAAAATGAAAGAAGTTAAAGGAATAGTATTATTAGTTGTTTTAGGTATAATTGCTTTTTTATCTAGTCAGATAATTTATATTGTAAATGAACAAGAGCAAGTAATTATCACACAATTTGGTGATCCTGTGGGTGAAGCGATTGCTGAACCTGGATTAAAAGTTAAGGTGCCCTTTTTACAAAAAGCGAATTACTTTGAGAAGCGATACTTAGAATGGGATGGAGATCCAAATCAAGTTCCTACAAAAGATAAAGTATTTATATTTGTTGATACATATGCGAGATGGCAAATTACTGATCCTTTAAAATATTTTGAACGATTAGGTAATGAGCGAGGAGCACAATCTCGTTTGGATGATATTTTGGATGGTGAAACTCGTAATGCAGTTGCTGGAAACGATCTAGTAGAATTAATTCGCAGTACAAATAGGGAAGCATCTCAGGATGGATTAATTGTTGATATACAGCAAGATTCATTACAAAAAATTTCTGTAGGCCGTGGAGCTATACAAGATCAAATTGTAAAACTAGCAAATAAAAGAGCCGAAGATTTAGGGATTGAAATATTAGATTTTCGATTCAAAAGAATCAATTATGCTCAAGAAGTTCGACGAACTGTATACGAACGAATGATTTCCGAGCGTAACCGAATTGCTGATAAATTCCGTTCTGAGGGACAAGGGGAGGCCTCAAGAATTACGGGTGAAAAAGAGCGTGAGCTATTAAGAATTCAATCAGAAGCATTCCGTGAAGCAGAAACAATTCGCGGTAGAGCCGATGCTCAGGCTGCAGCTATTTACAATGCTGCTTACAATAAGAATTCAGCCGCTCGCGACTTATACAGTTTTATCAAAAGTATGGAAGCCTATACAAATACCATCGATTCAGAAACCTCACTTATCATTTCTACCAATAGTGAGTTTTATAAATATCTAAATTCCATAGATAATTGATAGATTAAAAACCTACAATCTAAAGCTCGAAGTTCTCCTTCGGGCTTTTTTTATTAGGTGTCATTCCAACTCAGTTTCCATACAATTAATTCTTTATTTCTCCTTATTGTAAATGAGACAAGTTTTGGGAAAAAAGAATCAATATTTTTTGGCAAACTCTCGATGGTAGGATCAAAGATCATTACAGGGGTAAAGTGAATCTCATTTAGAGAAAAGGGCTGCTTGGAATTCATTTCTTTAAATAAATGAAGAACATTTGAGTGATCATAATCGCCAGAAACGATATACTCTACATTATTTTGTTTTAATATCTCTGATAAAGACTGATTTGATTCATTAAGATATCTTTGGACTTGATCGGTACTAATTACTTGATTCGCATCCCAATTTGCATGTACTAACACGGTAGGGAAATCACACCAAAGAGTACTCTTTATTGGTGAAGGAATTACTTCATGAATGGCGGTACCGAGTCTCCTTTCAAGTTCAAGATTATAAGAACGAATATGAAATAAAAGCGCATATAATGGCACAAATAAGAGTAGGATAAAAATAGAAAGAGTTCGTTTATTCGTATCGCTTTTTTGAATAACGCTAGCACTCCACAACGCACAAGGAAAGGAAACGATAAGTAAGTATTTTGGATCGGCACCATGGAAGAAAAATAGAGAGCTTATAAGAAAAAGAATAAGAAATGAAAAGGTGCTTAGATACATTAATGAAATCTTCGTTTTTGCTATGTTTTTAGAATCGATAGAAATAGATTGCCGAACATTACCTATTAGACAGGGTAAAAATGGGATTACTAAAAACACTGCAAAAAATGCTTCGCCAATTCTAGGTAAGAAGCCAATAGTTTCTATGAATTCTGCTGCTCCGGCTGATGAAGCATTAAACTTGCTCGACAGCCAAAAAAACGGGTCTTCAATTAACATCCAATTCCATAAACAAAGTATGCAAAGTCCAATAATCACACCAATGGTTATGGTGTAAGCACTTTTTCGATTATGAAAAAAGAAAAGAAAAACGGTATAGATTCCTAAAAAAGCAGTGGCTTCGTGTCGACTTAGTGCGGTAATAGCAGAGAATATAGCTATCAATAAAAGGGTTTTAAATGAGCTAGTTTGATGGATGTAATAAAAGATTGATGTGATGGTGCATAATGCCAAACTCTCCGACATATTAAACCCACCAAAGAGGATAGGTAATGGCCAAAAAAGAACAAAAAGAGTAGGGATATATCCAGCATATACATCCTTTGTATGTTTTAAGAATTTGATGGAAATAATCATATACCAAAATTGTAACACTAATGGGGTAATGTGATTATTTACCGAAGATGGATCGAAGATGTAGTATTCTAGCCAAAGTAAAAATCGATACGCGGGAAGCCAAACTAAATGGCGATCTTTGTAATCAAAATACTCTCCTAATTCTAGCGACTGAAGGATAATCCAAACATTATGGTATCCATCTCCCCAATATTCTAAAGCACCCCAAAGCGACCAAATAATTCGAAGAATTATTGCAGATAGTATCAGTAGTGCTAGAAAAACAGTATGTTTATTTTCTGTAAGTTTAATTGAATTCAAAGAGATAAATTTTCTAATGTTAGCTGATTTTAAATCTAGTTCATTTCTTGCCAAATATATACTTCCTAAACTCAAATTTGGAATAGGATCAATAATATCTACAAGCCTAGATTATGCGATATTCTTTGGTCTATTATGGACTAATTTTGAGATAAAAATTGCCATTATTCAAGGTATTGCTCAAGGAGCAGGAATGCTATGTAATTTTCTAATACAAAGGAATTTGATTTTTAAAAAAGAACGGAAATTATTTGCTTCGTTTATATGGTCGGTTGGGTTTTCGATACTTGCTATAGGATTATCAAGCGCAACGATTCATTGGTTATATACTTTTACTTTCTTTCAGGCATATCCAATAATTATGAAATTATCTGTAACAGGTGCATTTTTCTTTTTTAACTTCTATACCAAACAATTTTCATTCGAAAAAAAAGTAAAAATTTAATTTTCTAAAATAATTACTACAATTTTTCTTTTGCGAAAAGCCTATATCATTAAACTACTAATTTATATCATATTGTTTATAAATTAAAAATTGACATTATCGTTTATTTTTAATCACGTTGTGTCGTTAAGGTATAAACAACTAAAAATTAAAGATCATGATTATGAATAAGAAAAAAATAAGTATTTTATTATTAGGGCTAGCAACATGTTTAAGTTTTACATTGTTTTCTCCACAGGAAGTAGAAGCTATAGTAAGTATATGTGAAGTATTGGATTTGGATAGCGCTAGTTGTGTATCACCTGTAACTAATTGTCTTTGTGAAATAATAGTGGAAGCACCAAGGCTATAACTATGTAAAGTTCTATGAACATTTATAAACCATTTGTAAAAACTACCTACTTTAAGCGCACTAACCTGTGTACTCTTATGTGGGTAGTTTTTTTTGTGTGTACAAATTGTAGCCAAACCGATGCACCGCATTCATTACAACTTTCGGAAGTTACGGTATCTAAAGTTAGGCAGTACACCATTAACAGCAGGGATAGCGTATCCATTGGAAGACTGAGGCCACTATTCAAATCAAATAATGATGGTAGTTTATATGCGTTTTTAGATGAAATTCACCAGAGTATCATTCTTACAGATTCCTTAGGCAATGTTAATAATGAAATTGGTAAAAAAGGTAAAGGACCAGAAGAGTTTGTACAAATATCAGGGTTTTCAATAGATGAAAAAAATAATGTCATCATTCATGATGGAATGCAATATGTACTCAAGATTTTTGATAATCAGGGAAGATTAAACCAGTCTTTTGAGATAACTCCACCAGATTTACATATAACTTATGATGCGCTAGTGACACATAATGAACACATTTTTTTTGGTGCCATTGAAACCAAATATTTTTCAGACTTGTGGCAAGCGGGAAACTCAAAAAATATTATCCAATATAATTATAATGGTTTATTTATAGGTAGTTTTGGAAAATATGATACCTTAACAAGTAATAGTAATAACTATGAGCTATTTGCTAATATTTCGCTTGATAGGAAGAATAATCGCATATATACGGCTCGAACAAATGCATATATAATTGAAGGATGGGATATAGCTACCAAAAAAAAGGTGCGGGTTATCGATCAAAAACCTAATCTTTTTACATTTCATAAAAAAAAGACTACGCCAGATCTTCCGATTCCTGAGATAATGAAACGATCCATAGGTGCTACTTACAGTTCATTGTTTATTACAGAACACTATGTGTATTTGTATATGGCAAAAAATACTGAGGCTTTTGTCAATTCTCCAAATCGAGATTATTCAAAAAAAGAACATGCCTTGGCAATGTATTCTAAAGCAGGGAAGTTACTAGCAGAAACAAAATTAGACCATGTACTTGCGAATATCATAGATGATAAGTTACATCTTATAGAAAACGACGATCCAGATAATTATACCATTGGTGTGTATGAATTTTCGTTGGATTAATTTTTTATTAGTAGCTCTTTTTATGGTCCAATGTCAACACAGAGAGTTTGGTGCGCGCTACTATACAGAACAGAATTCAATAGAGTTTTTAAGCCATATTGAAAGTCTGACAGGACATAGTATATTTGCTGATACAAGTCATTCTAATATTGTATTTTTACTTGTTCAAGAAACCTCATGTTCTTCTTGTTTAAGCGAAGTAAGATGGTGGGAAGAAAATCAACAAAACTTCGAGGATACCAAGATATACATTTTGGTAACTTCAAAGTATGAGTCGGTAGGGAAAAGCTTTATAGAACGGCAAGGAATTACTATTTATCCCATATTTGATACCACTAATGATTTAAGGGCAAAAGATTTAATTCCAATCTTACCAACTAAATTATTGATGACTAAAGACAGTAAAATAAAAGTGATTGAAAAAAATCAAGAATTTATGAAAGTAGATTATAGTGACAGTGGATGTCGCAAACCTACCGAAAACAATCCCTTTATGAATTTAAATATGTTTCAGATTCATACAAATAAAGG
>JAYPYN010000133.1:0-6320 GCA_038154605.1 Balneolaceae bacterium | reverse complement strand
TGTAATTCCATGACTAAAGCTACGTTTTGTCATCGAATTATCTAACTTCTACAATTCTGGAAATTATCCAGAATCTGTAAGGAGTGATTCGTTGATCATGGGCTAGCCATAAAGCAAAGCAGATGGTTAGATTTCGATCCCGATGAATCGGGATCGAAATGACAAATAAATGAAGTAATAGAAAAAAGTAATCCAGAAGTCCCGACTTGTCGGGAGAAGGATCTTCACAATGTAGATTTAACACGTATTTCTTAACGGGCAGAATGATACCTTAAACATGTGCAAGTAATGTTGCAATGCTAATTATCCATCAATGATGAAAAGTAATGGAAATATGCGCTAAGTTAGTTAAACAAAAGATTACATTAATTTATATCCATCAAAAAAATGCATGGAGTTAGGCGGTATAATTAAAAGAAATATTCATCTTCAATAGTAAGATTCGTACTTTTATGATATGAAGCTTGATCAAAAATACTTTGTCCCTTTTATTTCAATTGGTGCGGTTCTAACTATGATTTTTATCGTATATGCATCCTTCAATTTCAAAACAAAGCAAGAGGAAAATTTTAGAACTAATATTATAGAATATTCGACGCTTCTTACCGATGCACATCCTTACATAAATTCCAGCGATTCTCTTCGATTATCAGCATTTTATGGAAAGAAAGTAATTGTATTATTTTGGGCATCTTGGTCGGAGCTTTCTGCAGATATAATGAACGAGTTTGATCTTTTAGCAAATGATCAATCCTTTGCGGTGATCGCTGCTGTGGTTAAGGATGCAACCGAAACGGTAGAATTAGTTATTCCAAATTATAACTTTATCTATGTGGATGGTACTAAGTTATTTAATCACCTTAAAGTGCCTGGTATACCTAGTTATTTTGTGTTAGATGAACAAGGTTTATTCAAGCAATCCTTTGTTGGATATCATAAAAAAGCTACTCAAAATGTTATTAGCCTCTTGTAAATGAAGTCTCTTGTCTGTTTTAATGGGGCTATTTTACCTGAACAAGAGGTACTCCTTTCTCCTTTAAATAGAGGTATGATGTATGGAGATGGGTGCTTTGAAACGTTAAAATCGTACGCTGGTAGATTTTTGGATTTTAATGCCCACTACCTACGCTTACAGAAGGCGCACACATATCTTGGTATCGATTTTAAGTTCAGTAAAAGTGAATTATTACAAACTATTGCTGTATTATTAAAAGTGAATAATCTCGAAAATGATGAAGCCATTATTCGTTTTCAAAGTTGGCGAATAGGAACTCGCGGTTACAAAACTAAGAGTGAACAAAGTGATTGGATTATATCTATATACGAAATAAAAAATAAGTCATATAATCCCCTGCATTTAATTACTGCAAAAACACGGGTTATTCCCTCCAAAGCCCTTTCTAGAAGTGTGAAGCTATCCAATGGTCTGAATTATATTATTGCTGCTAGAGAAGCTGAACAACAGCGTGTAGATGATGCATTAATGTTAACAGTAGATGAATATGTAAGTGAAACCACTATCTCAAATATATTTTGGGGAAAGGAAAATATTTTTTTTACCCCATCAATAGAAAGTGAATTATTACCAGGTATTACTAGAAAATTAATATTAAAAATAATCGAAAAAAATAACTTTACCGTAGAAGAGGGATTGTATCACATAGATGATATAAAAAAAGCAGAGTTTGCATTTACCACCAATTCAATTTCTGAAATTCGAGCCATTGAAAGCTTAGATCAAACCCAGTTTGATATCAATCATCCCCAATTAATTAGATTGAAATCTTTGTTTGAGGCTCTAAAGAAAGAGCGTTTAAAGTATGAGTGATTTTAGAACAATTGAGGATGTATGGGGCTATTTAGAAGGCATTCCAATGTTCTCTAAAGTTGGTAGAATGGCATCAAATTTTGGATTAACTCATATTAAACATTTTTGTGCTAAGATTGGAAATCCTCAAAATCAGCTACGTACCATTCATGTTGCAGGAACAAATGGAAAAGGTACCGTTACCTTACTTTTAGACTATATCTATACACAAGCTGGATATATAACAGGTGCGTTTACTTCTCCTCATTTAATGCATTATAATGAAAGAGTTAAACTCTTGGGAAAAGATATCAGTAACCATAAAATTCTAGAATTTTTTCAGAATTTTGAATCTGAACTTAAAGAAGTGCCCCTTACTTATTTTGAACTTAGTACGGCATTAGCATTTTGGGCATTTAAAGATGCAGGCGTTGATATTGCAATTATAGAGGCAGGATTAGGAGGTCGATTAGATTCAACCAATATAATTAATCCAGAGTGTGCAGTAATTACCAGTATCGGACTTGATCATGAATCTATTTTAGGAAATACAAAAGCGGCAATAGCTAGTGAGAAGGCGGGGATTATAAAATCAGGAATTCCTGTTGTACTAGGTAATATCGATGGAGAAGCCTTAGACACCATTGAAAAGAAAGCTCAAATGGAGCGCGCCTCTATCATTTATTCAATGGATCAAAAACCTAGTTTTAAGAATGGAGAAGTACGAGTAAATTCAGTTCAAGAATCATTTAAAACATCATTTATAGAGCCGATAAATGCAAGTAATATCGCTACAGTAGTTTCGGTGATACAAACTTTGCAGGCTCATTTTAAGGTAAATCATTCACTATTAGTTGATGCAATTGAAACTTTTAAAGGGGTACCTGCTCGATTTGAACAACTAAACGCTGTTAGAAATTGGTATTTTTCTGGGGCGCACAATACTGATGCAATAAAGTCGCTTGTCGAAACTATTGCTCAATTTTCAGATCGAAGGGTGTATTTAATCCTTTCTTTTATGAAAGATAAAGTATCAACAGAGACGATGGGATATTTTAAGGAATTCAAGAATGCATATTTTTATCAGCAAAATGCAGGAAGAGCAGCCAAATTAGAGGAGATAAGTGAGTATTTAATTGTTTCTGAGATAGATAATTCCAATTTTAAAAGAATATTAAATGAATTAAAGCATGAAGTAGTAATTTTTGCTGGAAGTTTTTACTTTTATCCCATCGTAAAACGGTGGTTAACACAATTGAACTAATCAAGCTAATCCACTTAAAATCCTTACCTGATTGAGTACTTCTAAAATAAAGATATAGTACTCACCCCAAATTCAGTAAGATCATACATTGCAATAGCAAATACATATATGTCAGATAATCAAAATTCAGTTGTTTCTGCAGCAGAACTCGAAACCATTGAGTCAAAGAAATTAAACGAACTTCAAGTGATAGCTAAATCACTTGGAATTAAACGAGTAACAGGTGTTAGAAAAAATGATTTAATCACTCAGATTCGGGAGGAATCTAGTAAAGTAAATCAATTAACAATGGAGATAGGGGACGAAACTGAAAAACCTAGACCAAAGAAAAGAACGCGAAAAACTGCTCAAAAAATAAATATTGATGAAGAGGTAGAGAAGGAAGCCGTCGTCAAGGAAATAGTAGAAGAGAAAATCTCTCAGAAAGAAGATGAATTGACTACTTATGGTGGGGAATCACACATTGTTTCTTATAAAAAAGAAGAGCCAAAAGTTGAAAAAAAGGAACAACAGAAAGGAAAAGGGCAAAACCAAAAAGGCAATCGAAATCATAATCATAGACAAAATCAGCGTAAAAGAAATCATGAACATGACCAGTTACCTGTTTCTGATAAACCAACCTTGAGTGAGCGGTTAGAAGAGTTGATTCCACAATTAGGGCCATATTTAGTAAATGAAGGAACGTTGGAAATTTTACCAGATGGATATGGATTTTTACGCTCGGTGAACTATAGTTATAAAGCATCACCCGATGATATTTATGTTTCACCCTCTCAGATTAAACGATTTAGACTTCGCCAAGGGGATTGTGTTATCGGTATAATACGCCCACCCAAAGTTGGTGAACGTTATTTTGCCCTTTTAAGGGTTGAAGGTGTAAATGGCCATATTCCAACGGATATGGACGATAGAGGGTATTTTGATGAATTGTTACCTATCCATCCAGATGATAGATATACACTAGAATATTCTTCTAGTGAGTACACCACAAGATTTATCGATATGTTTGCTCCCGTTGGTAAAGGGCAGCGTCAATTAATCGTAGCACAACCAAAAACTGGGAAAACTACCATTTTAAGAAACATCGCCAATGCGGTGTCAAAAAACCATCCTGAAGCTAAAATTCTTATCGTTCTTGTGGATGAACGTCCAGAGGAAGTAACAGAGATGGAACGCACGGTAGAGGGAGCTGAAGTTGTAGCCTCCACCTTTGATGAAAAGCCCGAAAATCATATCGGATTGGCTGAAATAGTTTTTGAAAAAGCAAAACGCCTTGTTGAAAGCGGACACGATGTACTTCTATTGCTAGATTCGATTACTAGATTAGCACGTGCTTATAATGTGTGTGCCGGAAATAAAGGACGAACAATGACCGGTGGGGTCGATTCAGAGGCTTTAAAAATACCTCGCCAGCAATTTAGTTCGGCTCGAAATATCGAGGGTGGTGGATCCCTTACCATTATTGCAACCGCTTTAGTAGACACCGGATCTAGAATGGATGATGTGATTTTTGAAGAATTTAAAGGTACGGGTAATAGTGAAATTGTATTAGATCGGCGAATTTCTGATCGTCGTATTTATCCTGCGATTGATGTATTTAGAAGTGGTACCCGACGTGAAGAACTTCTTGTTGGAGAAGCAGAAAGAGAAAAAGTAGTGCTTTTAAGACGTTATATGACAAAAATGAATTCTTTTGAGGCCGCTGAATTTTTACTTCAAAAAGTTAAAGGAACAAAAAATAACGAAGAGTTTTTGATATCTATGAATCAATAATAGTCGCCACTAAATCAACATTATTTTTTCATAGGTTGAAATTTAAAATAGGTTAGTGATCTCCACACCCACTCAAAGGGTCCGAACCGAAATGAGGCTAGCCATAATTTCGACCATAGTATTTGTAGAATCCATATACCCATTATTATAAAGCATTGTTCGTAACGTTCAAATGTGCCAAAAAATCCTAAGCCCATTCCGTAAAAAATGAATACACAAATTATTGATTGAGCTAGATAGTTGGTTAATGCCATCTGGCCAATAGCGGCAAAGTTCTTTTTAATTCCAAGAAATCTTTTTGACTTTACAAAAAGCATCACTCCACAAATATATGCGAAACTTATGGGTATGCTACCATAATAATTGAATTGGGATCCCAGGAACATCGAGTATTCAAAGGACCAATTTGACTCAAAATTTTTAATTACTCCCCAAACAACTATGGGTAAACCCACAACAAAACCAATAATCATACCCTTTTTATAAAATGAAGTATCTCTTTTAGCAGATAAAATACCCCATTTGTAAAGCGCCATTCCAATTAGCATAAGACCGCCCGCCCGCCACATCATCCACATTAAAAAAACAGATCCCTGCATTTCTATAGATGCTTTAGCAACATAGCTAATTTGTTGTATGAGTGTTCCTGTGATAGCTGAAATCTCTTGAGCAATTTGCTCTTGTCCAGGACTCCATATACTGGTTGATAGTTCTTGTAACACCTCTACAGGCATAAATGGGAGACTAAATCCAAAAAATAAATAGATAATCGAATGTACGGACAACGTTAAAAAACCAACGATACACAGTTTTCTTGGTTTCCATTTTCTGAATAAGTAAACAAATAAAGCACAAATTGCATATGCAACTAAGATATCTCCATACCAAATGAGATAAGCATGAAGCATTCCAATAAAAAGTAGCCAAAAAGTACGTTTATAGTGTAATGCAGTGGATGTTCCATCACGTTGTTCTGTTTTTTGCGTGATTAAAATGATTCCAGCACCATATAGAATAGAAAATATGGACATAAATTTTTGGTCAGCAAATAGGTGGCTTAACATCCAAACCCAGTAATTAATACCCTCTAAGTTACCAAATGAGGTTGGATTTAGATATGCAGAGCCTGGCATTGCAAAGCTTTGAATATTCATTATCAAAATGCCGAGAATGGCTACACCTCGTAGCACATCTAAAGATTGTATTCTCTCTTTCTGTAAAGTTGGGTGTAGAGAAGTTGCCATATTTATTAAAAACCTTTTCCGTTTTGTTAATGTTGAGGGATGTGCCAAACATCTTTTAGAGTATCTATGGTACCACTAAGATAGTCTACAACTACTTGATCCGTAATTTTTACACCTTTTGAAGCCATAGTGCTAAAATCATCAATACCAGAATTCGTAAACCCTTTTCTAGTGCGATGAATGTTGAATTTCTCTGAAAATTCACGATCAAATAAAGTTTCTATTTCTTTTT
>JAYPYN010000132.1:2725-6430 GCA_038154605.1 Balneolaceae bacterium | reverse complement strand
GCTTAAGACAGGTGGGGTTTAGCTTTAAACCTAAATCGTTACCGAATTCAGGCTTTTTTTCTATTGGGTTATTCGAATTTGAATGTCTTTACACGCCAGGGCATTCTCCAGATCACACCGCATTTTATTTTAAAGAGCAAGAATTTTGTATTTCCGGTGATGCTCTTTTTAACGAAAGTATAGGAAGAACCGACTTATATAAAGGTAATTTCGACCTGCTAATAAAATCGATTAGAGAAAAGTTGTATTCTTTACCTGATGATACAATAATATACCCTGGGCATGGTCCAGATACTACAGTTTTACATGAAAAAAAGAATAATCCATTTGTAAAAGGTTAAATTTATTTCAAATCGTTAATCTTTTTTAGGAATGCTTCAGCTTTATTAGGATACTGATCGGTTAATTTTTGGTAAATTTTTATAGCCGCTTTTTTATTTCCTTGTTTAACATGGATTTTTGCAAGTGTCTCAGAAAAAATATCGTCAATATTATTCGATTCTTCACTTAGATCTTCCATCTCATAATCTTCTGTACCTATTGGAATTTGTATTCCATTAGATTCGACAGCTTCTAGCATCTCAATGAGTTTATCTAAATTTAGAATTGGAGATGTTCTTGACCCTTGAAGTAATTTCTTATTTTCTGAATATACATCTGTTGGAACATTAGCATTAAATTGTTCTGGATGTAAAAGAAAATAATGCAGATGTTCCATTAATGGACTTCCAGAGGCATAGTGTTTCGCAATCAATGCTTCTTTAATTGCTTGTTTGTTATCATCTGCAAGATGGTGCAACCAAGCTAACAAAAAATGACCAACTGCATCGGGATCTCTCTTTTTTACCTGCTTTTGTAGTTTAGCTATAGCTTTATTCGGTTCTTCATCAAAAATTTCGATAAAAGAAGCTAGTGACTTAGGTATGTTAAAAGGTAGTTGATGCATAGTGAACCACAATAATACATTACTGATTGTAATAAATCAAAGATTTTACCAGCTACTTACGGCATCATTGAACATATTATTTGCAATTTGCTCCAATGCATCGTTTGCAGCATTTTCTTCGCCTTCAACGGGGTCATCTGCAGGATCAAAATTAAAGCTACCATTGAACTTTTTATCCCATATAGGAGCATCGTCGGTACGGTATTTGAAACTTGCACTTACTTGTATTTGAACCTGATTTTGATTGGCCTGCTCATCTCCTCCAATACTAAAAGGGCGGTTACTATAGCTAATTATTTGTCCATTAATTACAGCATCGGCACTTTCTTCATTGTTTACTAGTTGTAACCTACTCTCATTTACAAAACGTTGGATTAAAGCATCAGTTAGCCTATCACTTAGGTCTCCAATACCACTATTAGATTGGTCTGGAAAAAAAGGGATAAATATTGTATTTACATTTTCAGGGATAGATGTGCCTGTAAAACTATATTTAAGACAGCTACAAGTCGATAAAAATCCTATGAAGACAATATATAATAAAGGTTTATGCAAGGCCATATTGATCTAATTTTCTATACAATGTACGTTCACTAATGCCAAGTGCTTCTGAAGCTTTTCTTCTATTACCATCATATTTTTCTAATGCTCTCTTTATTAGAAATTGTTCTGATTCTTCAATTGATGGAATATCATCCATGGTAAAAAAATGTTCAATTTCATTAGTATCCTCAATTACTTGCGATTCTGGTTCAACTTCTTGGTTGGGGATATTTCTCATTCCTAGTGGAATGTCATCGCCATGATTTAATTTAAAAATCTCGTTAACATCTTTATTCAAATTCGCACTAGAAGATTCGGGTAGGGCAGGTAATTTTGAGCTTGCATTTGAAAAAGAGCTATACATAACATTGGCAAGCATTTTTTTTACGTCTCCTATGTCGTTACTAAGTTCTACCAATGCACGATAAATTAATTCTCGATCTCTTCTATTAAATCCCTCATCTAAGGGTGGTTCAGTAGTTCTATTTTTTTCGGATAATATAGGTAGGTTGTCTGCAGAGCCTTCATGCTGGCGACCCTTGAGATATTTTTGAAGACGAGGTGTGTCTATGAATTGTGATTTTTCTAGAACTACTAATTGTTCAGCTACATTTCTCAACTCTCTTATATTTCCAGGCCATCGATAAGAGATGAGTAGTTCTCTAGCATCATCAGAAAACCCTTTGAAAACAGAATCATATCTAATGGAGAATTCTTGTACAAACTTTCGAAAAATTTCGATTATATCTTCTTGCCGTTCTCTAAGGGGGGGTAAATGAATTTGAACAGTATCTAATCTATAATACAAGTCTTCGCGAAATGTTTCTTCTTCTACCATACTCCATAGGTCTTTATTCGTGGCAGCTATTACACGAACATCGGTAGTTTGTACTTTGCTTGATCCAACTCTAAAAAATTCACCATTTTCTAAAACTCTAAGCAATTTAACTTGAACATTTTTGGGAGTATCACCAATTTCGTCTAAAAAAATTGTACCTCCATTGGCTTTCTCAAAGTAGCCTTCTCTACTTTCGTTGGCGCCTGTAAAAGCACCTTTCTCATGTCCAAATAGTTCGCTTTCTATTATTCCTTCGGGAATTGCTCCACAATTAACAATTACTAAATCGTTATGTTTTCTTTCGCTTAAACCATGTATGGCACGTGCGGTAACATCTTTACCTACTCCACTTTCTCCTTGTAATAAGACAGTGATGTCTGTTTTCGATACTTGCATGATTTTATCCACCATTTGGCGAATAGAATCAGATTTACCAAGTAACCCAAATTGTTCCTGAAATACTTCTCGATCCATTTTTTTCTTTTACCTGCGTCATTATGACATAATGTAAAGAAAGTTAAGAAGATTCCTTAATAATGAATTAATTATAAACAATTATTTTAATAATTCAGTGGCGCGCTCTATAGGTAAGATTCGTGTTTCCTTAAAACTAGATAACACAAGATTTGATCTGGTTTTATCTACTCCATCCCATGATTGGATTCTAGACAAAAGTTGTTCAAATGAGGAAGTATTTTTTGTGCGAACCTTTAAAAGGTGGGAACCTTCACCCGTAATTGAGTGGCATTCTAATATTTCTGGTTCGAACTTAACTTTATCTACAAAATTAGGGTAGTTGTCTGATCCATCAATTTGAACAAATAGAAAAGCGGTAATATCAAAATGAAAATCTTTAGAGTTAAGTATGGCATGATAACCTTCAATTAATCCCTTTTCTTCAAGCTTCTTCATTCGCTCAGATACAGAAGGGACGGATAGATTTACCAACTCGGCAATTTTGTTTCTTTGTGCACGCCCATTTACTTGTAAATGGTTTAGTATTGCAATATCTATTTCATCAAGGAGTTGATTCATGATTTTATGTAATCCTAATTATTGTAGTGTTCATTTAAAATAACCTAAATTATTTAGGCAATCAATCTAAATCATTAATGATTTTCAAAATTATTTTATAAAATAAAACCAGTACAAAAAGTGAAAAACTAGATAGAAAGCACGTATCTTTATAACAAAAATCGTATTTAATTAATCTGTAGAAATGCTGGATATCAACTATATCAAAAGCAATGTAGACACCGTAAAACAAGGAATGATCAACAAAGGTGAGAAGAATTCTGAGATTGTTGATCAGGTAATCGCAAAAGATGAGGAATGGCGTACTTTTGTTCACAAGTTGGATACACTTAGAAGTGAAAAC
>JAYPYN010000132.1:0-2715 GCA_038154605.1 Balneolaceae bacterium | reverse complement strand
TGGGGCAAGGTAAAAAAGAAGAAGCCCAGGTCCTTATAAAAGAAACATCCCAGTTTAAAGAAGAAATAAAATCGCTGGAAGAAAATGAAAAAAAACTCCTAAACGAGCGAGATAACTTATTATACAGAATTGCAAATGTACCACATTCTAGTGTGCCTTTAGGGCATACCGAGGATGAAAATGAAGTGTTCGCCACTTGGGGAAACCCTAGCATAGAAGACTGGAGAAAACCCCATTGGGAAATTGTTGAGCGCTATGGGTGGGTTGATTTTGAGCGAGGAGTTAAGGTTACTGGGGCAGGTTTTCCATTTTATGTTGGACCAGTTGCCCAACTACAAAGAGTTTTGATTAATTATTTTATTAATGAAGGAATTGGTGCTGGGTTTACTGAGTTACAAGCTCCATTTTTTGTTAATGAAGACTCTGCTCGTGGAACTGGTCAAATTCCTGATAAGGAAGATATGATGTATACTATTCCGCGTGATGACTTTTTTGTGATACCGACAGCGGAGGTGCCCGTAACTAATTTTCACAGAAATGAAATTCTTAAAGAAGAACAGCTTCCTATAAAATATGTATGTTATACTCCCTGTTGGAGAAGAGAAGCTGGTTCCTATGGAAAAGATGTTCGTGGACTTAATCGTCTTCATCAATTTGATAAAGTTGAGATTGTGAAAATTGTAAAACCAGAGACATCTTACGATGAACTTGAACGTTTACGGGAACATGCTGAAGGGTTACTTCAAGCGTTAAAACTTCCTTACCGTACATTGCTAATGTGTACAGGAGATATGGGTTTTACCCAATCAAAAAAATATGATCTTGAAGTATGGAGTCCGGGACAACAGCGTTGGTTAGAGGTTAGTTCATGTTCAAATTTCGAGAGTTTTCAGGCACGAAGAATGCAGTTGAGATATCGCAATTCCGAAAAATCTACTGAAATGGTACATACTCTAAATGGTTCAGCATTGGCTTTACCTAGAATTGTTTCTGCTATATTAGAAGCATATCAAGAAGAAAATGGTAAAGTGAGGGTGCCAGAGGTGCTTAAACCGTATTTTGGTAGGGATTATTTATAAGAATGAGTAGTGAGTGATGAGCTTAGTATTTCCTAAATCCTTATAGCTGATCGATTACTTCTTTTTAGCGAAATACCAGATCAACCAGCCGATCCCAACAATTACCAAGGCAATACCAAATCCACCTAAGAATGCATAGACAAGATAGGTGAAAATCATGGGGATCACGATGGCAATAAGGGTTTTTAATGGGCTAGCTGCAATTCCAGCTGCTCCGAGTAGTGACGCGATTATTCTTCCAATTTTAGCCAACATATTTTTATCCTTATTTAGTTTTACACGGTCGATGTACGAGGGATTATTCTAAAGGATTCGATAAAACTAAGAATTGTTCAATTATCGATTAAAAATGACGGGAGAGATAATTATGTATACAAAAAAAGGAGGGCTATTGAATATAAAATAGCATTTATTTATTTAGGTTATCGATATCCTCCAATATAGATTTACTTAGTTGATCGATAATTCTTAATGTTAAAACATAATTGTCCATACTATACATGGAGTATAACCTAACGTCATTTAGATATTCAGAGCTTGTTAAAAAGTGGTTAATTCTATCCTCAATATTCGATAAATCTCTAGGTTCTGAGAACCAGGGGTATTTTTGTGCCCATCTTTCATGCATTCTATGATTAAAATTTTCCATCACTAATACCTTTCATTTAAAGGTAAAAATTGATTGTAGAGTAAAGTTAAATCTACAAGAATAGAATCATATTTACTTTCTGTTTGCCCTAGATAGGATATAAGTTTTTGATACCCATTTTTTTCGATTCTTATTGAATAATAAAAATTTATAAGTGTTAATAAATCCTCATTGGTGCTATAATCTTGGAAGGTTAATTTTCTATCTTTAACGAGTGTTATTAAAGAATCTCTTTTATCATACCATTTAATACTATTGATTAGATTGGTTCTATTTTTCTCAAGGTCATTTTGGATTTCTGTAAAAATCCTATCTACTACTCTGTTAGTTTTTTCTTCTTCATTCCAGTTATTTAACTGGATTGCAATAAAGATTCCAAAGGTCACAATTAGAATCTCGCCAATAGCATATAGCATATATTTACCGAAGGCATCACTATTGAGGAGTATTTTTCTTGTTTTATTATGTAATCCCAAAATTTTTAAACTTGATTCGGCTCTTATAATTTCAGTTCAATAGGCTACGATATACGTTATTAACATTGAGTTATCGGTCAAGCATAATGTATATAGAAAAAATGTTAATTTTTTTCAAAAAAAAGAACTAAGTAGTTAGTAGATAAATTCAAAATACAATGTCCGTAAACACTTAGTTGTTTGAAAATTAATTAAAGTAGATGATTCTATTTATACAACTGCAAAAAACTCTTCTTCTTTATAGTTGAGAAGAATTTCTAAAATAGGATTCATCGTATCGTATTTCATAAGTTCAAGACGTAGTTTTTTTCCATTACGAATTCCTTTCAAATACTGCCCATAATGTTTTTTCATGATGATGACTCCGTACCGTTCACCTTGATGAGCTACCGATTTTCGTAATTGTTCCGCGGTGAGTTCTAATCGATCTTTAAGTGTTGGCTCCGGTAGAAGCTTGCCTGTTTCCAAGTAGTACTTAGTATGTTCAAAAATCCATGGATTACCGATAGCC
>JAYPYN010000131.1:5538-6431 GCA_038154605.1 Balneolaceae bacterium | reverse complement strand
GATTTGCACATCTTGATAATCCACGGTGTACACTGTTTCATGTAATTTTGAACTTAACTGTTCTTCAACCGGAAGAGTAAACTGAGGCCTCCATTGTATAGAAAGTTGTTTTGGTTTTAAAGCTACTGTTCGTTGAAATTCATGGTTCCCTACCACAGGAATTGCCGTCCATTGGCTATGAATAAAACCTCCTGCTTTAAACCACTGTGCCCATTCGTAATCGCGATGCGCAGTATTTATTAAATCACCAGCATGAATTACAAATGGTGCATTTGGTGCGGTTTGATACGCCATACGTATAACTCTAGACCAATGTGATAGTACATCGTTTTGTGCATCCCCAAAATACACAAATTGAGTAGGTGCATACTCGGTTTTAGCTGTTCTAAATTGTATCCATTCCGACCAATATTCATTACCATCTCCCACTCTATATGCATACAATTGATCTGGTTTTAATCCCTCGAATGTTACACTATGATAATGTACAAATAACGAGTTATTACTTTTGTACTTCCCTAAATCAAATTTTTCAATTTTGGACTTAAAGGAAAGAGCATCCTTAGTAAATTTGGAATTTACAGTAGCTTCAGCAATTTCAGCAACACCTGCTGGAATGGATGTATCAGTACGCCAAGTTACTGCGCGCGTTGTTGCAGGATCGCCATTAAATGTTAAAATAATACGATCTGGATTTTTACTTGGGATTTCCCAATGATGAAGACCTTCATGATCGTGATGATGATGATGTTGAGCTTCTAGGGAAGCTGAAAAAAAAGAACTCAATATTGTAACACTTATTATAGAATATAGTCTCATATTACATTTAATTTAATACCATTATCATTTACTTTTTAACACTCGCATTGTATGAAATTCAGTAAAAGTTCGTC
>JAYPYN010000131.1:0-5528 GCA_038154605.1 Balneolaceae bacterium | reverse complement strand
GTATCGATCATTTGCTTTAACTTCAATTATATGCCTTCCTTCTGGCCAATCTGTTCCAAGATTTGATTCCCATATATGAGTAGAATTTTGTGGATGCGACATTCTTCTAGATAAAGGATACTCTTTATTTAAAAGTTCATCGTTAGTATCCCATAATGCAGGAAAATTAATTGGTATGAAATTTTTATATCGTTCATAAATTTTGGAGTAATAAGGATCTGGCTTAGTTACTTTTTGCATCAGTTTCCAGTCAGTTAACCCTAGTATGCGGTATTGTAATTCTGATTGTTCGCTTCCATTAAAGAAATTAACCGTTAGTAATGTTTCATTATCAGAACCAGAGACAATACCTCTTGGAACATGTATATTCATTTTGTGGCTATTTGGACTTCCCGCAACTTTCCAATCAATAATGTATTCATTCCCATTAAAATTTATAAATGAATAACCGTTTGGAGTCCCATCGCGCATCATTGTATGCGGAATATCATCTTCATCTTTTATACCATTCCACCAACTCCCTGATGTAGTACCTACATTAAAATGATGGTGAGGAATATCACGTTGCCAATGAGAGGAGTCTTTATGAAAAAAGATATTGTTTTGCGTGTGGGTATGCGCTGAGATGGACAAAGTGTGAGGAAATTCTTTTAATAGATCAAACAACTCTTTTTGATCGCTTTCACGAAATCTTTCATGTTGCACCAATGGAATATGCATATTTAAGACTATAAGATCATCTTTAGGTACAATACTGAGATAATTTTTAACAAATTCTAGTTGATCTTGCCGCAATCCTCCAACATAGCCTCTATCACCAACAGGATCATTCAAAAGAACATTGTCCACTACTATGAAATGTACATCACCATAGACAAAAGCGTAATTGGTAGGTCCAAAGATTCGTTCAAAAGTTTCGTCAGAAAGTTCATCATTAGGTGCTTGAAAGTTTACATCATGATTACCTAACACATTATACCATGGAATACCAATTTTTGATACCGCTTGATTAAGTGGAGAAAATAAATTGAGATCATCACCAACAATATCTCCCATTGTTATTCCAAACTCTAATTGATTGGCATTGATAAGTTCTTTTATAATATCGTCTGCTAAAAAATCAATTTGATCAATATTGTAAGGTTGAGGATCACCAAAAACAACCATTTTAAACACAGTAGCCCCAGTTTCTTTATAAAGAGGGAAGTTGATACTTTTTGGAAGTGCTCCGGTGGGTTCAACACCAACATAAGTAAAATGTTCTGGATATCCATTCGGCTTGTGTAAATAATAAAATTGAGGCAAATTCAAATCATTTACTGGTGTAATCCAATCTTTTGGCTTGATTACAAATACTATTGCATCATTTGCAACAGGAATACTATACCTTCCTTCGCTATCAGTTTGTACTATATCAATACCGTTTGATACAAAAATTCCTTCAATACCAATTTCATTATCTTGTCTTAATTTGTCTTTATTTTTATCATGGAAAACATATCCTGTAGCTAGTTCCTCATCACTCTGCGCAGGCAAACTACTTGGTAAAAGATTTCCACTTGATTTTTTAAAATCAGAGCATTGAGTAACAAATACAAAAAAACCTATTAGGTAAAATAAACGCATAATTTGGTATCCAATTTATGTAAAGCTGATAAATACTTATTTTATTTTAAAATATCTAATTAATAAATAATAAAATATCAGCCCACATATAATAAATGAAGATGAAAATCAGCTTATAGCTTACCTTAAAAGCGTATTAGAATGTAAAATTACACTTAGTGTAATTAGCTAATCTGTTATTTCAATTTATCTACGATCACCTAAAATTCGTAATAACATTATAAAAAGATTGATAAAGTCGAGGTAAAGTGCGAGTGCCCCCATAATTGCTCCTTTTCTACCAGCTTCTGATTCTGCATCTAGTTCTAAGCTCATATTTTTTATTTTTTGAGTGTCATAGGCAGTAAGTCCTACAAAAATTAAAACCCCTGCATAGGAAATTATCCAATACATTGTGGGATTAGACCAAAAAATATTTACAACACTTGCAATTATTAACCCAATAAGAGCCATAAAAAGCAAATTACCCCAACTTGTCAAATCTTTTTTTGTGAAATAACCATAGGCGCTCATCAAGCCAAAAGTACCTGCAGTTATAAAAAAAGTAGAAGCTACGGATGAAGCAGTATATACTAAAAGAAGAATGGAAAGAGTAAGTCCATTCAGTGCCGAGTAGAGTAAAAATAAACCTATTGCCATATTTGAGCTGATTTTGGCAATATTTTTACTCATCCAAAAAACTATACCCAACTCAATAATAAATAAGCCAATTAGAATAATGCTATTACCAAAAACTAATTGTAGTAATGTTTCTGATTGAGCAGTTCTGAATGCAATAAAACCTGTTACGGTTAAAGCTAAACACATCCAAGCGTATACTTTATTAATGAAGCTCGCTTGGATGGCATTTGTTTGTTGTACTGAAATTTGAGTTTGCATGATCTAGAAAAATTTATTTTTAACCTTATTCAATGCAAATATAACACTCTTCTGTTAAAATTTATCAGGTTTAATTTCCAAATCTATAGCTAACTTTAATTAGAAATACATTACTGGGGTTATTTTTAAACGTATCATATATTCCGGATAATGGCGTGAAATCTGCCTTTAAATCAGAATAGTCCGATTCACGTTCTTGCTGCCATACAAAAAATAATGTTGAACCCGGTTTAAATTCCCATCTCAAAACGGCATTCCCTTGCAAAGATTTGTATTCTTGATCAAACCTATGATCATAATCACTTTCAAAAACATCGGATTGAAATGTTCTAGATTTACTAAATAGTTTGTAATTATAGAAATCCGCAGAGGAATAGTAAGGTCGCAAATAGGTTTGTAAACTTAATTTAGATGAAAATGTGATATCTGCTCTAAATTCAGCAGAAAGAATGTTAATGTTTGAATTAGAGAACAAATAATCTTTAACATTGTCTAAGTTATAGAAATCAGTATCTCTGTACTGGTCTAAATTTTTCGATGATCTAAAAGTAGGAGCAAACCTTAAGCTTAAGTTGGAAGCTGGTCTATAATTTAATCCTGCCCCAATAAAAAACTCAACTTCTCCAGCAGCATCAGACCTAAAACTAGATGAAACATCGAAAAATTGACTTCTTGAATCATCAGTAGTAATCTTTAGATAGGTAAACCAATCCTTCGGACGCCTCATGGTAGGTCCTCCTCGAGCAATTCTATCGTTATAAAATTTACCAGAAAATCTTAGTAATGAATAAATGGACCAAAGATTTTTTAATCTGAAAAATCCCGACAAAGAATAAAAATTATATATCATATCCCCATCAAAATTCCAAGCATGGTTCACATCCGCCCAAAGCCAGTATGATTCAAAAAAACGTGAATTTATGTTCAGATATTCTAAGTGATAATGAGGTGCACGGTAATCGGCACGTTCTAAAAAACCAATATCATTTATTTCGTATTCTGGGCTCATCTCTGAGTAAGTAAATGAATATCGGAGCCCATTACCACTATATCTTCCTATACTAAATTCCCCAAAATATCCTGACATATTGGTTAGACTTGAATCAACACTCAAACCTTTGGAGTCCAACCTATTAAAATACCTTGCAGATGTAGTTTGTGTCTTTAGAAGTGCATTTTCTGATCCATTAACTGAGCTAATATTTAAAATTCCACTCATTCCCCAATTACGATTTTTCCAATAGTATTGGTCATCAAGACCGGCTTGATAAGCTGAACTATGTAAATAATTTTTTAAATAGATATCATTTAAATCTCTGTCAACTAAGGTAACAAAACCGCCAAGTTGTGCATCCATTTTTTGTAAATCTTTTCGTACTCGACCTACCAAATAATGCGTTGCTGGTTCTCCAAGTATAGATCCTCGTAGTTCAGAATTACTATAATCTATCGAATCTGCTAAGGTATGTGAATATAATACCCCAACAGACAAACCATTTTTTGTTTTACCACTTATTTTTGCCGCACCCGCAATTTTTGTCAAAGGTTTTTTAGATTGATAATTGAGATTAAGTGTATCAGTTTCATTTATAAGTTTCGACATGCTAGAAGCAAATGGCTGTCTACCAATCCGTCTTGTGTAAAAATTTGTATGAGTTTTAAACGTATTTTGGCTTGTTGTTCCCCCAAAATTAAAGATTTCAAATCCCTCCAAAAAGAAAGGGCGCCGTTCTCCATAATATGATTCAAATTCTGTAAGGTTTATAAAAGCAGGATCTGCTTCTACTTGGCCAAAATCCGGATTTATTGTAGCCGTCAAGGTAAAATCAGAAGTAATTCCATATTTAATATCTGCTCCAAAATTTGATTTAAAATCATTCAGCTTATAAAACGGATCTACTGATGAACCTGATTTATCATTAGTTAATCCCGTAGAAATATATGGGATAATTTCTAATCTAACGGGCTGACTAGAAATACGAATACCTTCCAATATTCCAAACTTAGAAACTACCGCATATTCTTCTCTAGGAGATCGGGACCAAAAACTTATCTCCCCTTTACGTGCTATTCGTCTTTGAAAATTAATTCCCCAATTTTGAGGGGCCTTACTTGAAGTAAATCGAAGCTGAGATATTGGAATTTTAAACTCTGCAACCCAGCCGTCATTCAAAATTTTTGTTTTAACGTCCCATACCGCATCCCATAAAATATCTTCTCTATAATCATCATAATACAGTATATCTTTTTGTACACCTACCGGATTTACTGCAAAAGTAAAGGCCGTTCTATTATCATTATAACTGTCAATATTTACATAAATCCAATCAGAGGGTTCGTTACCATCTCTTCTAAACAAATTTGCTATAATAGAATCTGGCTGAGAATCGTATGCTCTAGCACCAACATAAAAGAATTTTTCTGAGTATAATACGCGGATCTCAGTTTTTTCAGAAGCTGGTATTCCATCATACGGCATAGATTGTATGAATTCCGTAGCTAACTCCGTTTCCCTCCAAATTTCTTCGTCAAGTATTCCATCTAAATTAATTTCATCATCTGTTATTTTTGGGGGGTTAATAATATTTGTTTTTTGAGCAAGCAAATGTTGTGACGCAAATAGACTTATTAATAAAATCAATAATTTAAGTGTAGTCATTAAAATTTAAGTGTAGTCATTAAATTGATATTTAAAACAATTATTTCAAATAGTTTCCCCAATAATAGAAAAGAGTTAATCTGAATTTTTATGTTACAATTATTTTGCTTTAATATTTATTCATGAATGTACCCTGATTGTAAAAAACTTCACACAATGTCTACCACCCTCCCAATAGTTTTTACTTATAGAGAATTCAAAGATATGTTCCATAATTGGATGTATTTTAATTTTAAAGAAGGCAAAATCGCACGTAATATGATTATTAACCAAATTAAATATGAACCTTCTGAGTTTGAAACTGCCTTTAGTAAAGCTTCATTAGAATAGACTTCAGAGTACTTTCACCTTAAACCATTAATAT
>JAYPYN010000130.1:0-6504 GCA_038154605.1 Balneolaceae bacterium | reverse complement strand
ATAAGAATTATTCAATGATCAATTAGCAATGAAAGAAAATATTATACTAACTAAGACCTACAACTTCGCAATCAGGATTGTAACCCTTCATACACATTTACATAAAACAACTCGCGCTTATGATATTGCGCGACAGCTTTTGAGAAGTGGAACTTCAATAGGGGCAAATACTGAAGAAGCTATTGGTGCGGAATCAAATAAAGAAATCAACATCGTAAAGGAGACAATTCTTAATTGATTAATTCTTAATTCTTAATTGATTCCCCCTTATCTTCCCTTAAATTTTTTGAATTAATTATCGAATGAACGACTACCTAAAGGAAATCTTAAGCGAATCTATTTCACAATTTGACTTAGATGAAATTCCTGATATTCAACTAGAATCACCAAAAATGGCTTCTCATGGTGATGTATCCTATGATGATCGCAAAATTGGTGCTGTTGAAATTGCGGGACCAGGCTTTATCAATTTTCGATTTGCAAAAGATTATCTCTATGATGAGCTAGCCTCCATCATTAAAGAAGGAGATTCTTTTGGTAAAACACGTTCCAACAAAGGGCTGAAGGTACAAATAGAGTTTGTGAGTGCAAACCCCACAGGACCATTAACGGTTGGGCATGGTAGAAACGCCGTATTAGGTGATACTGTGGCACGTTTGTTAGAGTGGACAGGAGCAAAAGTTGATCGGGAATATTATTTCAACAACGCTGGTCGACAAATGCGTGTGCTTGGGCAATCGGTACAAGCAAGGTATATGGAAGCTCTTGGTAAAGAGGCTCTGTTTCCCGAAGGCGGTTATGAAGGAGCATACATTAAAGATATCGCTAAAGACCTAGTCGAAGAACAAGGAGATTCTCTTAGTGATGCGGACTGGAACCCTTTCAAAGAAAAAGCCGAAACTACTATTTTTAAAGATATTGATGGTACTCTAAAACGAATGAACATCCATATGGACAATCATTTTAATGAGCACAGCTTATATGATAATGGTGATATACAGTCGGTAGTGGATCGGCTTAGGGATAAAGACTTAGTGTATGAAGCAGATGGTGCAACCTGGTTTAAGACAACTGAATTTGGCAAAGAAAAAGATACGGTGCTGATAAAAAGTAGCGGTGAGCCCACCTATCGCCTACCAGATATTGCTTATCATGCCAACAAGCTCGATCGAGGATATGACGTATGCATTGATATCTTTGGAGCTGATCACATTGCTACCTACCCCGATGTACTTTCAGGAATCCAATCTCTTGGATACAACCCCGAAAAAATAGACGTTGTTGTGTATCAATTTGTGACGATTGTTAAAGACGGGAAACCCTTCAAAATGAGTACACGAAAAGCTAATTTTGTGACTTTAGATGAATTAATGGATGAAGTAGGCGCAGATGTAACACGCTTCTTCTTTTTGATGCGATCCCCAAATACACATTTGGAATTTGACATTGCCCAAGCTAAAGAAGCGGGTGAAAAGAACCCTGTCTTTTATCTTCAATACGCACACGCTCGAATCTGTAGTATTCTTCGCAAAGCAGAAGAAGAATACAATTTTGAACATGACCTAAATCTCTCGCTCTTAAATGAAAATGCTGAAATTTCATTAACAAAAATTTTATTCAAATTTCCGAATTCTATACAAAGTGCTGCAGAAGCTCGTGAGCCTCATCGTTTAATAAATTATTTAAATGAAGTAGCATCAGCATTTACCACCTTTTATCATGACTGTAGAATAATCGGTATAGATACAAATGTAGCCCAAGCCAGAATTGCATTAGCAAAAGCTACAGCACAAGTACTCAACAATGGATTAACGATCTTAGGAATTACCGCGCCAGAAAGGATGTAAGTATTCATAACTCATGAATTAATACACACTTTTTTTTTGTTTATTGTACTTGAATTAAGTATGATCTTGAATGAAAATTTTTATTACTTGTTTATTTCTTTCTCTTCTTTTGCAATGTTCTTGTCAATATATGGTGGGTAGCCCAGCGTATAACAAAAGAATAGAGCAAGAACAGAGCAAAAAACTTATTAACCAAGAAACTCAAGAAATAAATGGTGATCAAACCGAATTCTTTGTGGTTGTTGAACAAATGCCTGTTTTGATTGGAGGAATGGGAAATTTACAAAAACAAGTCAAATATCCAGAGACGGCACGGCAGGCCGGAATAGAAGGAACAGTAATTGTACAATTCATAGTTTCAGAAACGGGTTCGGTTATTATCCCAAAAGTAATTCGAGGTATTGGTGGAGGTTGTGATGAAGCCGCTATCGAAGCTGTAAAAAAGGCTACATTTAACCCAGGTTCACAACGGGGAGTACCTGTTCCTGTTCAATTTTCACTACCTATTGTTTTTAGATTGTAGGCTTAATTATGAGATCAATTACATCTATCAAACTTCTGTTTCTCATCTTCATTATAGCTCAATTCTCTATGTGTGATCTTTTTTTAAATGAGCAGCTTGAGGAAAATGAAGACAAGGAATTTGTTTGTGATGAAGCGCCAGAATTTTATGTAGTGGTAGAACAAATGCCTGTTTTGATTGGAGGATTAGGAAATCTACAAAAACAAGTCAAATATCCAGAGATGGCACGGCGGGCTGGAATAGAAGGAAGAGTAACTGTACAATTCATCGTTTCAGAAACGGGTTCGGTTATTTGTCCCAGAGTAATTCGAGGAATAGGTGTGGGTTGTAACGAGACCGCGTTGGAAGTTGTAAAAAAGGCTACATTTATCCCAGGTTCACAGTTTGGAGTACCTGTTCCTGTTCAATTTTCACTACCTATTGTTTTTAGTTTGGAGGATTAATTATGAGATCAATTAAACCCTATTAAACTACTATTTTTTATATTCATAATAACATAATTCTGTTTATGTGATCTTTTTTTATGAGCAACTTGAAGAAAATGAAGATAAGGAATTGGCGGAGGGTGTAATGAGGCTTCTATTGAGGTCGTAAATAAGTCGGTATTCATTATTGGGATACAAAAAGGAAACCCAGTGCCAGTTCCTTGTTATTTACCCATCGACTTTTGATGTATTAGGGTTCAAAGTTAATTTAATGATCGACTTATATCACTTTTTAATTGTTCTAGGCTCGTGGTCCATTCTTCAAGACTAGGTTCTTGATCTCCATACAAATTATGGGCTTCTTTAACGGCATCTCTAATTTGTAGTGACCAAGTATCTAGAAGGACGTTTATGTTAGGGGTATTAAATACATCGTTTCTAAAAGTGAGATCTAACTCATTATATTCATCCAAAAACTGAACAAATGATCCAATTATCTTATCGCAGGCTGCTGATTTCTGTCTTAGGTTTAAAGCACCATAAGAAAACCCGTTACAATTGTTCGTAGTTTGATACCATCTGTCTTTTATAGGTGTTACAGGATTTCTATTTTCAACTAAATTTTCAAAGGCGTTGTCCAAATCCCATGGAATAATTTGTAGTTTATTTTCGTCTGGATCTTCGTACACATAGTAATTATGATTCTCAAACGTGCCTCCTTCATCATAGAAATGAAGAAATCCATCATCGTTTGCAATTCTTCTGTCAACTACCAACGTTCTTAGAAATAGTTCTTTATCTATCCAATTCTTGATTACACTCCATGCTTCATTATGTTTAACAGCGGCTAATTGGTCAGAAAATGCTTTAATTTTAGATACATCAGAGGTTTCCTCATTAGTTTTTAATCCACGTTGGAAATAAGATTCACTTCTAGACTCCCCATTGGACGTTACTGGCCAAATTTCCTTATACAAATTGCCGCCAGAGTGGTCGAAATTTTTATTAGTAAATGGTCCATCAATTTGTTCGGTATTTGCAAAAACCCCATTAAATTCACCATTTATATAAATAACGGCATGATTTGATCTTGGGGCAATTACACCAAAATTACGATACATATAATATCCCAGTCTTTCATTCATTTTGCCAGGATCTAAGTTTTGTGCGTGAAATTGGAGTTTATTTAACCCATAGAATTTTTTATCATCTTGCCAATTAATTTTTATTTTCATCGATAGCTTCGGACATGTTTTATATCCAGACGGGTTAAACGGTTCAGTCCCTGATAGACAAGAATATACATCAGGATAATTACCCCCAAACCAAGCTCCAAACGAACCTTTATATCTTACACCCACAGTTCTGATAATTTTATTTTCAAAAACTAACGCCCCTTCAACATATTCTTCAGCAATTGGATTATTGTTGAGTTTATTTAAGTTTTGTTGGCTGATATAAATATCAAACCGATGCAGATGGTTTTGGTTATATACATACTGTGAAGAATGATTATCCCTTTCAACGTATTCCTCGAAGTCGTTAAGGTTATATATAGCATCTATATCTTCTAAGCGGTCTTTTGCACAAGAGGAAGTAACGAATAAAAAGATAAAAACAACGACTAGTCGATCTAACAGTATTGATGTGTTAATGTGCTCTTTGTTATTAAAAAGTACCGTAACCATTTTCATAAGAGATATTGTGTTATGTTAACATATGGGGCGAATTTGTATAAAGCAATGCATGGAAAAAATATATTCACCATTGAATGTAGCCCAAGTTGGGATGAGTTGCTACGCAACTGCTGAACTGAGCCAAAACGTTTTATTTTGTTTTTATCTTATTCATTTTTAAAAGCCAAATCAACGATTTGGCGGTGTTGGTTAATAGCACTGAACTTTCTTAAAACACCGAACGCCCTATTTGCCATATACAGTGTTACCAACCTGTTATTTTAATTCATATTCAACTTCTATAGTCAATCTTGGTTTTTTATATTCCAAGTCATCTAGCGGGCAAAATTTAATTGACCTTGGATAACTGCAATCACCAATATTTTCAAACTCAGCTATGTAAAGTTCATAATGAGTTGTTTCGCCATTAGCATTATATCCGTGTATAATCAGCTTGCCTTCAATTTTTACAATCTGATTAGATTCAGTTGTGATTTCAATATCTTTCAAGTAATGATTAATGTTTTCCAGTTCACTTTCAACTTGTATTCTATTTCCAATAACAACCTTTTTGTCAGTTGATGCGAAAAATGGAAAAGTAGTTACACCTGTTAAATCTTTGCTTGTAGATGATAAATACAACTCAGTATCTGTTTCTGTACGTGGATATTCATTTTTTATATCCCCTAAAGAATCATATTGAAAAACTGTAATTGTAAATTCTCGTTTTGAAATTGTTCTTAACCCACATTTTTGGTAATCGAATAATGGTTCAATGACTATTTCCTCTTTAACTAAAATTTCATTGGGAATAGAATTTTCGATGTCCTTTTTTATTAATCCACTTAATTTTGATTTAATGTTATTGTAAGGTTCAATCATTACAAAATACCCCCACATCTTTATGCCTTTCCCGATTACTTCTTTTCCTCGTTCGGTCTGGAAAATGAACATATGCTCAAAAAAAGAACCACCAAGATTTACTTTGTCAATTTCTTTATCAATAGATCCATCTGCTTTTAAAATGTCTAGATTAAAATAATATTTTGTCCTTATTTTCTTTGGATTTCCCTTCAATTCATAACTCTTCTGTATTTTCTTTTTTCTGATTGTTTGAAATACATAAAGAGTATTGTTGTGAAGATAATTTGAAAGTAATTCGTGCTTTGTTTTATCGTCTTTATCGTCAAAGTTAGGATACTGATGAATTAATTCTTTCAATGGGTCTTTGAAATAGACTTTTACTTTTAAGTCTTCTAATTTATAATTATCGACTAATTCAAAATCCGTCAAATCCTGAGCTTGTATTCCAGATACAATAAAAATTAAGATTAGAAGTGATATTATTCTCATTTTGTGTTTTAATGGTTGGTAACGTGCCGGGCTAAGTTCAGTTGGTTTTACCTATTGAATTTAGTGAGGGTTGGGATGAGTTGCTACGCAACTCCTGAACTTAGCCCGGCACGTTGGAGAAGAGGAGCGGAGCGAATTCTTCTCCAACGGTTTGGCTAAAATGTCGTGCAACGGTTAGGTTGGTTGGGCATGCATTTTAGCTTTTGTTGGGTGTTCGTTTTATTTTTAAAACCACCTTTTGTCCTTGTCATTTCTGCGAAGATAGATAGTGTTGTTCTGAATAATTATTTGAGATTTCCCATCTCTCAAATCCTTTATTTCTGAAATCTTTTGTTTGTAGTCGTCTTCTTTTGTCTTACCATAAAACTCATCCCATTCTGAAAGCTTGTTTTCATCAAATTCTAAGTCAATGAATATTTCGTAAACGTCAACCGGAATTGTGATCTTGGCTACAAGATTTGATTGTTCCAATTCGATTATGAAAGCCGAATCATTTTCATTCTTAGTTAATCCATTTATCAATCCAGCTGATTCTAAAGCGGCCAAAGTAAAAGGCTCGGATTGAAATATTTTTTTTATTGACTTTTTTAAACTCATTTATCTTTTAATGACACCCAACGTGCCAGGCTAAGTTCAGTTGGTTTTACCTATTGAATTTAGTGAGGGTTGGGATGAGTTGC
>JAYPYN010000129.1:0-6574 GCA_038154605.1 Balneolaceae bacterium | reverse complement strand
TAGCCATAGGTTATGACTCCTTTTGTTTATTTGTTATGGTTTAAATCTGATGAGCTAATGCTCAGTTATTTTCTATCGGCACTTAGGCAAAGTCCGTACCAATTCATTTCGAAATGTTATTGCGTTCAAGCCATTCTGCCAAGTCTGCATATATGGCAGGCTCCCAATCCTCAGCCCGTTTATCAAAGTCAAAACCGTCAGGTTTAACATCACCCAAAACTGGTTTTAATGCATTTGAAAGTTTTTTTCTACGTTGATTGAAAGCGGTACGAACAACTGATTTCAACATTTTATCTGAACAAGGTAATATGGGTTTATCAAACGTTAATTTAATAACAGAGCTCATCACTTTAGGTGGGGGTGAAAACGAATTTGGTGATACATCAAACAGTATATTTGGTGAACACATTAATTGGGTTTGAACGCTTAAAATTCCATAGTCTTTGGAATGAGGATGGGCTACTAAGCGTTGAGCTACTTCTTTTTGCATCATAAATATAGCTTCGGCAAAAAGAGGTCTCGATTCCAATACACTGAAAAGAATCGGCGATGTAATATAATAAGGTAGATTCCCTACTAAAATCGTTTTTCCAGTTTCGGAAATGAGTTTATTCCAATCAACTTTCAATACATCATTTTGATGAATGATTAATGCTGGAAATTCTTCTTTCAAGATTCGGATGGCTCTTTCATCCACTTCAATGGCGTGAACATCCTTGTGGGATTTTACCAACCAGCGAGTTAATGCACCGGTACCTGGTCCAATTTCTATAATCCGATTGCCTTCTTCTGCCTGAATAGAATCAAGAATCTTAGCGATGATATTATTGTCAGTTAAAAAATGCTGACCGAGACTTTTTTTAGTTTTGAATGACAAGGAATATTTTTTTAATATAGATAAGGATTTGGAGATTTGTTATTCACTAAAGTACTAAACCAAAATAGCCTAAATGAAAAATCCTTTACATCACCTTTAAAAAGAGACGCTTTTTACTCCTTCTTTGCTCGTAGCTTATCTAATCCCCCTACGAAAAAGACACCGACAATCATCCCAATTATACCTCCCCACACATTGGGTGTATCGTTCTCCGTTGATCCGACACTTCCCGGTATATAAGGGGTACTTTTAATGAGTTTCTTTTTGATAGTTAGAACTTCAATTCCTTCTGAGGTAGTTTCACCTAGCCTATTGAATTCTGGTAAATTCTCATTTGGATTTTCCTTTAATTCCAACACTCTATCATCTGTAATACTAACCATTTCAGTCCCCCGAACTTGTTCAATATAATCGCGATGCTGATAGGGCCATATTACAAAAAGTGAGCCTACCATAAATCCAATCAACACGGCAATGGTCTGAGAATGAAATCGACTAAGTAACCACGAAAGAACTCTAGAAAAAGCAGCAATTCCTACAAGAGAACCTAGAGTAAATGGTATAATATTCAAAAAACCTTGAATAGGATCCTCTGTAAGCATAAGATTAATATTGCTGAGTATGTATTCATATTTTCGCATAATCAAAAGTAAATACGATCCAGAAATACCCGGAAGAATCATTGCACTTATGGCAATAACTCCAGTTAAAAATACAAAAACAGGATGATCGGGAGTATCGGATGGAACAAGGGTCACTACCCAAAGTCCAAAAGACAAACCCCCGAAAAGAAATAATACTTCAAGTAATCGAAATTGAGACTGCTCTTTAATAAGTACATATATAGATCCTAAAATTAACCCAAAAAATAAGCCATATATTATTTCTGGATGGGTAAACATGTAAATGTGTAGAGGAACAATTGTTGTGAAAAATGCACCCGCACTTAATATTCCAGCAAATAATGGAATCAAAAATAACCAGTGTAATTCATGAACTGCATCTTTCCACTTAAAGGTTAGCATGCTTTTTATGAATGTAGCATTCACACTTTTAATTGCATGGAGCAATCGCTCATATACATCAAGTATTAAAGCCATTGTGCCGCCACTAACTCCAGGAACCACATCTGCCGAACCCATTAAAAAGCCTTTAATTGCTAAGATAGGGGTTTCCTTAACCGTTGTTTTATCTTGGTTTATTGAATTATAATTTGTGTTATTTTCTACTTCCATCCTTTTTCGCCAATTAGCGGCACAAATTTAAAATTATCAAATTCTTCTTGATGGTATTCTGTTTCAGATACCCTGGTAATACGAAGCATCATTTGTTTTTTACTATCTCCAACTGGGATCACCAACTTTCCACCAATTTTTAGTTGTGCAATTAAATCTTGCGGGACTACAGGCGCACCCGCAGTTACCACAATACCATCGTAAGGGGCATACGTTTTCCAGCCTAATGTACCGTCACCTGCTTTTAACATAGCACGGTATCCTTGTTCCTGTAAAGATTTTTTTGCTTGATGATATAGTTCATTGTGGCGCTCTACGCTGTACACCTCCGCTCCCATTTCACATAAAACCATACATTGATAACTGGAACCTGTTCCAATCTCTAAGATTTTATGGCCTTTACGAATCTCTAGAAGCTCCGTTTGTCGAGCAACTGTAAAAGGCTGAGATATCGTCTGCCCCATCCCAATAGGTAGAGCAGTATCGTCATAAGCGCGGTGATGTAATCCTGAATCAATGAGATTATGGCGAGGAATTTTCCCTATAGCCATTAAAACCTGTTCATCTACAATCCCTTTTTCTTGCAGATGTTCTACTAACTTTTGTCTTGGTCGAGCAAAACGGCGATTTTCTAGCAATGGTATATCTATTCTGTAATGTTATAATATCCAAGTATAGCCATCTTTTAAATTTTTTACTATGCTTCGATACTAAATTCATTCTTACATTGCCCTATGGATTTCTTTAGTCAATCAGTTTCACACGTTTTTTCATACTCGCTACTTACAGCGGTAACTACAGGGCTTGGTGCCTTGCCATTTTTTTTAATTAAACAAATTTCTGATTCGTTTCTATGTAAAGCCAATGCAATAGCAGCTGGATTAATGCTCTCTGCCAGTTATAATCTCATTTTTGAGGGATATCTTGAAAATGAATGGATGACTCTGTTTGGAATGACTTCTGGGGTATTATTGGTCATTTTTGCCAACAACTGGATGGAAAAAAAATATGATCTAGAAGTTGAAAATTTAGTAGGTGCTGGCAGTAGAAAAATGCTTCTTTTTCTCGGAATTATGACCATTCATTCCTTCGCTGAAGGGGTAAGCGTTGGTGTGTCTTTTGCCAATACCTTAGAATTTGGAATCTTCATAGCTATAGCCATTGCAGTTCATAATATCCCTGAAGGACTTGCGATCAGCCTAGTTATGGTTCCTAAAGGTACCTCACCTATTAAAGCAGTGGGATGGAGTATTTTTTCTAGTCTCCCGCAACCTATTATGGCCATCCCCGCTTTTCTATTTGTTGATACTTTTCGAGAGTATCTTCCCTTCGGATTAGGCTTAGCCGCTGGAGCGATGATTTGGATGGTTTTTGCTGAATTAATTCCAGAGGCGCTCGAAAAATGTTCAGCTCATTCTATAGGGTTATGGATCACTATTTCGATCATGGGAATGGCTGCTTTTCAAATTTTTATAGGTTGATTTGTAAAAAAATATTTTCAACTCTAAAAAGCCGAACTACATATTAAAATTTTGGATTATTTTAGAAACTAAGTTCAGTTTCATTCTAAAATATTCGCTAATAATCATTGAAAAAAATAAACCTTGTATTTACTGTATTTGTTATTTCTTTTTGTAACGTAAAAGCTCAAACAAATCTACCTCAAAATACCACTAAGTCACAAGAAACTATCAAAGTATCTCTAGACTGTAGAGGTTGCGACGAAAATTTTATCATAACAGAAACTAGGTTTGTTAATTTCGTAAGAGATCGAGAATTAGCTGATTTATATCTTCTAGTAATTCGCCAACGCACCTCCAATGGAGCTCAATATTTAATTGATTATATCGATCAAAGAATTCCTGAAAAACCAAAAAAAGAACTTATTCTAGACGTCTATAACTTTCAGACAGAAGAACAAATACGAAATGAACTTGTAAATACTATTCATCTAGGATTAATTGAATATCTTCTAGACAAAAAAATTCTATCTCAATTAAAGATTAATTTTGTATCTAATGAAACAACACAAAATACCTCTTTTGAAAGAGATGATCCTTGGAGGAATTGGATATTTGAGTTGGGAGTTGATGGAAACATAAATGGACAAAAAAATGAACTTCAATACAATCTTGGTGGTGATGCAGAAGCACAACGTATAACCAATGAATGGAAACTGAGATTCAATTTTTGGGGGAATTATAATCGCAAGGCGGTTACACAAGAAGAAGATGAAATTATAGGAGTTGATACAATTACCGTAGAAAAAACAAAATATTTTGATCGTACTAATAGAAACTATTTTGGCTTAGTCGCTAAATCAATCAATGACCATTGGTCGATTGGGTTTTACTCGCGTTATCGAAACGATAGCTTCTTAAACATAGATACACAAATTGGAATTACACCAGCTATTGAATACAGTTTGTTTCCATATAGGGAATTTACTCGACGAGAAATAACGGCTCGTTTTGGTGTTATAGCAAGCTATTATAACTACTCTGAAACTACCGTTTTTCTTCAAAATCAAGAGATATTATTTAGACCTGAGCTTGATCTAAGAGCCGATTTTACACAACCTTGGGGCAGTCTCCGAGCTGAGATTGAAGCTGGGGCTTTTCTGCACGATTTAAGTTTGAATCGATTTGAATTCCAAACAAGAATTGATCTTAGAATCTCTAAATTTTTATCTGTTTTCCTAAATGCGGGATATGATATCATTGCCGATCAAATTTCATTACCGGCTGGTGATTTATCCAGAGAAGAACTTCTTGCCGGTGTGCGCCAACAACCAACCTCTTACAGCTTTAGAGGGTCATTTGGGCTTAGAGTTCAATTTGGATCTATCTACAATAATATTGTAAATCCACGCTTATAGATCTTCAATCATTTAATGAATTCGAAGTTAATGCAATAATTAAATATACCCTTCTATAACTAATTAATTATGTTTTACTTCTTCATTTTCATCAATTCATTAGCAAAAGGATTACCTGATTTTAGTCGTTGGTATAAACTCTGCGTATCTTTACAAGATGATACATAATCTTCCAATTAATACGAAAACAGATCTCAAAACCCTTACAAAAGAGCAGTTATTAGCTTTTTGTAAGCAATTGGGATTACCTCGTTTTAGAGCTGATCAAATTTTTCAATGGCTATATCAAAAAGGAGTTTCTTCTTTTGATGAAATGACCAATCTCTCGAAACATCTTCGCGAACAATTGAAAGGTGTAGCCACCATAAATCGTATTGAGCCTACTACTCAACAACAATCTAAAGACGGCACCATCAAGTTTCTATTTAAACTAAATGATGAAAATAAAGACTACAAAATAGAGGCGGTACTTATTCCTGATTTTTATGAGGATGGTGTTGCCAAGAGATTAACCGTATGTGTTTCATCACAAGTTGGATGTGTATTTGGCTGTTCATTTTGTGCCACAGGTAAAATGGGATTTTTTCGAAATTTGAACCATGGTGAAGTAGTAGATCAAGTTCAATATATCAATCAAATTTCGGAACAAACCTACGGTAAAAAAATTACGAATATCGTATACATGGGTATGGGTGAACCTTTACACAATTACAAAACTGTAGTACATTCTGCCGATATTATTACCGATCCATTATCCATCGATTTATCTCCAAAAAGGATTACTGTTTCCACCGTAGGCTTAACCAAGCAAATTAAACAATTGGCCGACGATGCTGAGCCATTTAACCTTGCCATATCTCTGCATGCTCCTTCCGATGAAAAAAGAGATAAAATAATGCCTATTAATGCTTCGATGAATTTAGACTCTTTAGAAGAAGCGGTTCGGTATTATTATCGAAAAACGGAACGCCCCATCACCTACGAATATCTGCTTTTTGATGGATTTAATGATACCCAAGAAGATGCAAGAAATCTCTCTAAGATTGTGGGCTGGGCGCCTTCTAAAGTAAACATTATTATGTATAACAATGTGATGGGCGTTGAGCTACAACGCGCTCGAGAAGAACGTTTACATACATTTATGAAAGCATTACTAAAACATGGAGTAAGAGCAACGGTTCGACGTTCTCGCGGTGATGATATTGATGCTGGCTGTGGACAACTCGCTATTCGTGAGGGCGCTCCAAAAGGAAAAACCATTGCGAAGTAAAAAAACGGGGTAAAATTAAGATTTAAAGCCCTAATCAATTACATGCAACACTCTTTCGAATTTTGGGATACCAGTATCCCAAGAAAACCATACAACAAAGGCTTTACCGATTATATGATCTTCGGGAACAAAGCCCCAAAAACGGGAATCCTCTGAGTTATCTCTATTATCTCCCATAGCAAAATAATAATTTTGTTTTATGGTATAAAGATTGGTTCGCTCTCCATTAATTATAAATGCTTCCCCTTCTTGAATAACTTTATTTCGTTCATATCTCTCAATAAGATCTTTATAGAGATACCAATTTTCTGAGC
>JAYPYN010000128.1:0-6574 GCA_038154605.1 Balneolaceae bacterium | reverse complement strand
CGGTATGACCGGCTGCTAATGCACCTACAAGAGGTAATAAACAAAGCTGAACGGGATAATTCCAAGGGGCAATAATTAAAACAGAACCAAAAGGCTCTTTTAAAATGTAATTTTTTGATGGAAAATTAACGAGTGCGGTAGGTACATGCTTGGGTTTAACCCATTTATAGATATTTTTTACCGCATAATTTATTTCATTTAAAATAAGCCCTATTTCGGTGCCAAAGGTCTCAAATGGAGATTTCCGGAAATCTTTATATACCGCATCTATCAGTACAGTCTCGTTTTCTTTTAGAAGTTGTTTTAATTTTTGTAATTGCTTAATTCTAAACTCTATGGGTTTTGTAAAACCATTCCTAAAATAAGTTTTTTGTGCTTCTAATAGTGCGGGGTAGTTAGTCATTAGTATGCCCTTTAAATGTATCCATTGATGTATAGACTTTAAAAATGTGTGCTGCTACAAAATCATACCAGCTTTGAGGTAACAATCCTCGAGCTAAGGTTGTTATTTTTACCAATGCTGGTGCTTTTAGCGAGGTTTTATCTCGTTCAACATAACTAATAATCTTTTTTGTGATTTCATTAGGATCAAGCAGAGGCATAAAACGAGGAGGTGTAACGCCTGTGAACATCTTAGTTCCGATATAACCGGGCATCACATTTGTAAATTTTATCCCAGGATGTGAATATTTGAGTTCTAGACGAAGTGATTCCACCCAGCCAACAGCTCCCCATTTACTTGAAACATACACTACCATTCCAGGGTTGGGTGTGAGTCCAGCTGATGAGGTAATTGCAATGATGTGTCCCTTATTGGATTCCATCATCAATGGCAAAAAGGCATTAGTTACATACATAAGAGCAAGCTGATTTACTCCAACCGTTTTAGCAATGTCTTGAGAAGTATGTTTAGAAAATGGCTTTCCAACAATTATACCTGCATTATTAAAAAGAATATCAACTTTATTAAACCTTTGTAACGTATCTGAAGCACCTCTCTCCACCTCAATGGGATTAGAAACATCTATTTGCTCTGTTGAAACACTATATCCATCATGAGAAAGTGCAGTGTAAGCTTCATCCATTAATTCTGGATTAATATCCCAAATAATGAGATGCTTAGCTCCCTTTTCAAGCACTTTTTTTCCGATTAAAAATCCAATACCGCTTGCACCACCTGTAATAAGAACTATCTTATTCTTAAATGAACTCATAATAATATTAACTATTTTCTATAAGCTAATCATTTACAAATCATAAACTCAAAATGCATTTTATTTAATGTAACATTTATGAATTGTAAACAAAGCAATCAAACATGAATTCTAACATGGACACAATGCGATTTTTAGTTTTTCTCTCACTTTTACTTTATACCTCATGCCATATAACTAATAAGGAATATCATAGTTTTGTAACGCAACTAGGAACCGATACTTTAGCTGTTGAGTCCTTTAAAATCCATGGTACTGAATTTTATGCAGATGTGGTTGTACGCTCGCCAAAGACTACACTAACTCGATATAAAGCCAAACTTAATGCACATGGTGGAATTACATCTTTTAAGGAATATCGTTTTAATCCAGAAAAAGGATTCGAAGGTAATGGGTCATTTGTCCGATCTATCGAAACAACAGGGGATAGTTTGGAGATTACATTTTTGAGAAATGATGAAACTAAAACCATTAAGATGGGGCAGCAAACTAAGCTTCTTCCATTTATTGAATACACTCATTGGCCAGTTGAACTTGCCTTACTTCAACTCCAAAACAAAGATAGTGTTCGTATTCCAATGTTAGCTGGTAGCAGAATTAGGAATTTTTTGTTAACAAAAATCGATGAATATAGCCGAAGCTTTAGACATCCTTTTCGGGGAGTGATGGATATAACGATCAACGATGCGGGTGAACTTGAAAGCCTCGACGCTGGGAAAACCACAAGAAAATTAACTGTGCAAAGAACTGTTGGAGAAGATATTGAAAAATTGGCGCTACAATTTATAAAAGCAGAACAAAAAGGGGATGGTTTTGGCGCTTTATCCGGTGCGGTTGAAAAAGAATACAACATAAATGGCTTAACTATTAGACTAGAATATGGCTCGCCATCCAAAAGAGGGCGAGATTTATTTGGAGGAATTGTACCCTATGGAGAACGATGGAGAACGGGTGCTAATAGGGCTACTCATATTCGTTTTGACAAAAATATTCTCCTAGAAGGATTGGAAGTTAAAGCAGGAGAATACACACTCTTTAGTATTCCAGAAGAAGATGGCGGTACTTTAATCATTAACACCCAAACTGGACAAAATGGGAGAAATTATAATCAAGAATATGATCTTGGTCGCATAGCATTACAAAAAGAGGCCCTCTCTACATCGGTTGAAGATTTTACCATTACTGTTACTGAAAGTGAGCAAGGTGTTAGGCTTAATCTAGCATGGGGATACACCCAATATTATTGCACCATAAAATTCTAACGATATGAACTGAATCTAGCGGAGGATGCTTGCAAATTTTAAGGAAATCGAACGCTAAATAGTTTAGAAATAGATACTAAGTACCCGGCATAATTCGATCTCTGTATTTATTGTAAATGAATGAGATCGCAAGCAACAAAATGCCCAATATCATAAAGACAACTGTTTTTGAAATAGTTGATAAGTGTATGATATCATAGAAAAACAATTTTACTAAAGTAACACCAAAGAGAAACAAACTTGCTACTCTTAACAATTGATTGGATTTTAAAATGCCATATAAAACCAAGCCAAGAGAAAATGAACCCCACAAAATACTTAATCCTAACTTATAAGAATGTTCAAACCCAACAATATCCATCCACTGTATCAGTTCCGAACTTACAAGAAACAGAATGAAAAAAACTGTGAATAACTGTAAATAATGTGGTGGTATCCTTTCTGTTTGCTGATGTGGCTGCAAATCATACACTAATTTCAAATTCAACAACCCGAAACCAATGAGAATGTACCTTGATAGAATATTAAACACCCCTTGATCAGAGTTGGACCCAATAAATCCAAGATAGAGATGGCGTAAACTTTTAACGCTGTCGAAAAAGGAAATGAAAAAGAATACAAAAACAATAAAAGAAAAGATGTGAATGCTTCTATAGATTACATCGTCTTTAAACCATTTATCATTAATACGTTTTCCAATATATAAGAACGAAATGGAATAACAGATTAAGGCTTGGGTTTTGAATAAGTAGAATGCTCTGTTATATGTACCATCACTGCTAACATATTCCCAATATTCAAAACATCTTCCAATTTCTTCAAATAAAGAAATAAATAGTGTAATGATGATAGCAACCGGAACTAAAGATTTTGATAGCTCAACCCATGCATTACTTTTACTTTGTATTGTTGTAATGCCAACTTTATCAGCCAAAATATATTGCACCCAACCCATCGAGAGTAGAAAAATACTACTTGTTAAAAATAATTCATTTAAAAATGGCTTGGCTCCAATCTCTTGAAGTAACATGCGATACCAAAAACTATATACTATAAAGCTGCTTATAGCCAGTAAAATAGTCGGATAGGCTAGTACCTCATAAACGTACACTTTTTTGGATCTTCCCATCCATAAAAGTAGTACAGCTTCCAAACTCCAAGCCATAGTAATCCATTTGTCAGAAAACTGTATTGGAATTGCGAGAGTTATAAAAACTAAAACCAGGCCATTTATAAAACTTAAGGTAGTTTTAGGGGGGTGCTCAAACCGTTGAACAATCTTTCCTACCATAAAATGAATTCCAGCAAGAATCATAGTAAATAAACCTCTATAATCATCATGAGCAATGCTTAATGTGGCAAAGCCTACACCAAAATAGATGAATGTATTTGATAAAAGAGTTGAAATATCAATTCTTAAAAGAGCGGTTTGATTTCGAATCTTAGAAATTAAAAATGCAGCATAAAATAGTAGAAAATAGACTGTCGAAAATGTAAAGCTAAGCGTTATATCGCGGGTGTTTGGGCTGGTTGAATTAAACCAAAAAAGGAAAATAAGCCAAGTAAAAACATAAGCTGAAAGTAATAAAATGCGCCAATATTTTGAAATTGAAACAAATAACACCCCCAGATTTAAAAACAAGACATAACTAAACAGGGTAATGATGTTGCCATCCTCATCGCCAAGTAAAAAAGGAACCGCATATCCACCAACTAGTCCAAATACTGACACCCATTCTTTATTATATCCCAGAGAAACAACTACTGTGATAATGGTTAAAATGGTTAAAATAGCAAAAGCCAAAAGTTGTGGTATTAGCTGGTAAAAATCGAAAGCGGCATAGGTTAGTAGATACATTGATGCCATAGATCCACCAAATAAAACAGCACTGTAATTAAGAAACTGCGACCTTAGTTTATAGGATACGCCTGCAAGTATAAAGCTAAATACATACCCTAGAAGTATCCTTAAAAAGGGACTAATCAAATCATTTTCTATCACATAATTAGTTCCAATTCCTAAACCAATAACAGTAATTATGATTCCAACTTTATTGATAATATTCTCACCAATAAGTTTTTCTAGATTTATGGATTTCTTCGGATCAAATTTTTTGGATTTTGAAGACTTCTCTTTTCTGTTATAGAAGGAAGACCTTATTACAGGTTGTTTTTGAGTTTCAATTTTTGAGGCAAAAGAACTAGTATTTGATGAATTAGAACGTATTTGCTCATCATCTTCATTAGTATTTAGCATCTCAATTTCTTGTTCAATTTTATCAAGATGATGACCTAATTTTAAATGAAGTTCTTCTAAATGTTTTAACCTTTTTTGTAAATCTGAGATACGTTTATTGTTAGGCATAATAATGTACTATATTTACCGAAGATGAAGCCTTTTATGCGTTAGTATATAAAAAAATAATACATTAATTACAGTTATAATTCTATTGATAGTCTGCTACAAATCATAAAATTCTAAACTAGCTTCACAAAAAATACCTGTATTTTTAAGTCGCTAAATACTTTTCCAAAATTAAAAAATACTGTATTGAGTAAAATAAATATAGAGTGTAGAAAGTCTCATTTTCATGAGTTTGTTGCAATTTGCACTATATTTTTTACGATTGGTTTTCTCTTTTCAACTTGGGCAAGCCGAATACCTGCTATACGAGATTCTGCCCTTTTACTACCAGCAACATTAGGGTATGCACTTCTAGCTCGAGGTATGGGTTCCCTTGTAATGATGCCCATTACAGGATGGCTGATAAACAATTATGGGGCTAAAAAAATAGCATATTTCTTTGGTTTCATTGCTACTCTTTCGCTCATTCCAACCGCATATTCTCCAAACTGGGTTCTTTTAGGTATATCGCTGATTATTTTGGGAGGTGCAGGTGGTGGATTTAATTTAGCAATAAATGCTATAGCAGCTCACCATGAAAACCGTGTCGGTAAATCTCGAATGTCCACTATTCATTCGTGGTTTGGTGTTGGAAATTTATTTGGTAGTATTGTAGGAGTAGGAGCATCCGCAGCTTTAATTTCTGCAAGATTACATTTTGTGCTAGCTAGTGTGTTAATGGTTGTTATTTTAGCTACCGCATTACATTACATCCAACAAACACAATCAAGAACAGTAGCAAAGAAATTAACCTGGCCCACACCACCCATTATTTGGCTAGGTTTTATAATTTTTTTAGCAGTTTGTACAGAAGCTTCAATAATGAACTGGATAAACCTGTTTTACTCAGATTTTTTAGGTGCAGGAGAAAGAAAAGCGGCTATTGGATATACAATTTATGCCACTGCAGCCTTATGTATGCGTTTTCTAGGCGATCGATTTAGGCCTATGATCGGGGCTCAACAATTAATAATTCTTGGAACCATATCTGCTGCTTTAGGAATACTAATTGCAATACAAGTACAGCATCTTTTATTTTCATCTATAGGTATTTTTTTGATGGGAGCTGGGATTGCGCTCACATTTCCATTTGTATTTAGTGTAGCAGGTAGAATAAGTGCTAACGCACTGGCAACTGTCATGATTTTTGGTGGGATAGGCGAACTCGTCTCTCAACCTATAATGGGATTTGTGGTTCAGCATTTTGGGCTTGATGGTGGCTTCTACACTATTGCAGGGATTATTTTACTTACTACGTTTTTTGCAGTAAAAGCAAAATTACTCAGAGATAACACCAACACGGTATAAGATCTGTTTTTAGAGACTTAAAAATAGGTAGATTTATAACGTGTTGATTAATTGGAAACAAAGAGCATCTAAATTTGCTGACTGTACACTTAATCCACTAACATTAGATAAAATAATAACAGCATTCTTTTTTTCTGTATCTATGGCCATACTAGATTTGTAGCCTCCTGTTTCGCCATTATGCCAATTCAATCTATCCCCTGTTTTAGTATTAATGATATGCCAACCTAATGCAAGTTCTATATGGGTTGTATCACTAAATGTACTATCGGCTTGATTCATCAATAATTCTAAGGCCTGTTTTGGGAACCGAGATCTTGTCATTTCGATCCCGATTCATCGGGATCGAAATCTAGAGATTTAACCTAATGTAGAGAGTTGGATTT
>JAYPYN010000127.1:0-6613 GCA_038154605.1 Balneolaceae bacterium | reverse complement strand
GATAGGAGCAGAGCTCCTGTGAATGTCCCGCAGCAGAGCTACGGAACTAGGGTAAATCGCACGAATAATGGAGCGGGCTACAGCACTTTTTTACTAGTATTTCGGCTATGAAATTTATACATCATTATATGGCGTTTTTATGCTATTTAAATTTCTGGTTTCTTATTTCATCTACTTCCTCATAAAAAAAAGTTATTCCATTTTTCTTGTCATCAAAAGTTACAATCCCACGTTCCTTATTGATTTCCATATAATTTAATAACGAAAAATCTCCACTACAGAAAAGGTTATGCAAAGTTAAAAATGATAACAAAGTAAGTAACCAGTAAGTATCCATTTTTAATGCAATAAACAAAGTAATTAATATTACAAAAACAAATGGTAATAAGGCTACAATCCTAAATTCATTTACGTTAAGCACACTTTTATCAGAAATAACTGCAAAATATAATTTCTTGAAATTTGAATAAAATGAAATATTTTTTGCACCAACTACTTTATAGGCAAAAGCGTGTAAAAATTCATGAAATGGAATGAATAGTAAAGTAATGATAACACCTAACATACAATGAAGTATTCCTCTAATTATAGTAATGTTATCAGAAAGGACTTCCTTCGTAAAACAAAAGGATATTATAGGTAAAGGCAGAATCAATAAAAAGAAATATAGGTAAAAAACAATATTCTTTTTCTCTTTATTTTTTTCATTTAAAAATAATATCAAATTCTTATGCTCTAATTTATCAATTAAAATGTAACCTGATTTTTCAAGGTCGTCAACTTCTATTTTCATGATATTTTATGTATTATATTTCAACAATGCTTATCTACTCTCAAGATATAAAGTCTATTCTTTTAAAAAATATCTTCACCTGGCAATTCTGAAAAACTTTAAAAAGTTACCATTGATATTTGATATTTGATATTTGATATTTATACTTTTGAATTCTCTCATATTCTACTTTTTTCACCCCTATTTTTTCATTAGAAACAGAACTTAATAAAAACCATAAAAATAGATAAATTATATTTAAATCTACTTCGAAAGGTTTTATGTGGAGAAGAGGAGCGGAGCGAATTCTTCTCCAACAAAATGATAAAATGAACTCAGTTCACTTTATCCCTATTTCATCTTTATGTAAGTTCATACGTTATTTTAAATATAGAGACAAAATGAACAAAATTATAGTAATAACAAAGAGAGAAATTAAATTTATATATCCCCTAAAAAACCCAACGCCGTTGGGTTAACATCTACTTAAGTACATTATAGCTTCGATCAACATTAAGAGAGAAGTTATGGTCAAACAAGCATTGGATGCAGTATTGAAAGACAATCTAAATTATATGATGTTCTCACCTTTACCTCAATAAAGTTCGAATTCAAGTAGGCGGCATTCAATAATTGAATTATATAGTTCTATACGGCGGGAGGAGCGGAGCCCTATTTTCTTGGCGAGTTCAAAGTTTCCTGTAAAAATGTAGCCCCATTTACCTGAGCAATCTTGCTTAAAAAAATCGCCCATGGTTTTATATAATGGAATCAAGTCGTCATCGTCCCCTAAACGTTCTCCATAAGGGGGATTCATCACCACCACGCCATCGCCATAAGGAATATCAGTATCTCTAAAATCACAGACTTTAAATTCAATAAGATGATCAACTCCTGCGGTTCGTGCATTTTTTTTGGCAGCTTCTATGGCTCTTCGATCAATATCAGTGGCAATAATTCTACCTTTGGGCTCTTTGATGGAGGCTTGTCTTAATTCGGATCGCAAGCTTTTCCAAACAGATTCTTCAAAACCAAGAATGTGTTTAATCCCATAGTTAGGGCGTAAGAGTCCAGCTGCTTTTTGTGTGGCAATTAATGCCGCTTCGATGGCTAAGGTACCCGAACCACACATGGGATTAATAAAATGCCCATCGGTTTCCCATTGGGTGGTTTGAATAATGGCAGCCGCAAGGGTTTCTTGCATGGGTGCCATATGGCTTTCTTTGCGGTATCCTCGACGGTTTAAAGATTCCCCAGAGGTATCTAGATATACCATTGCTTCAGAATCTTTCCAAAACAAGAATACTACGGTTTTATTCAATTTAGAACCAGAATCGGGGCGTGCGCCTTTTCTCATTCGAATACGATCTACAATGGCATCTTTGGCTGTTAGATTAGCAAACTGCGTATTCTTTATGGTTTTATTTTTGATGAACGAGGTAAGACTTACATACCCATGCTTATCGATGTAATGTTCCCATTCCACCGATTTTAACCCATCTGATAATTCATGGGCATTGTTAGCTTTGAATTTCTTTAATAAAAAATGTACGCGATGAGCGGTTCTTAGCGTAAGATTTAAGAACATACAATCCTCTAACGAACCTTTTATTTCTACCCCAGCATGGCGCGTTTTCTGTATTACATATCCTAATAAAACAAGCTCGGTTTTAAGCATGGGAACCATACCTTTGGGGCAAGTGATGGATATAGTGGAGGGTTTAGAGAAGTCAGCCATGGATATGTTCGATAGAATGTATGAGTGCTAGGTTATCCAGTACAACTGCACTCCCAACACGTAATTAAAACGTGCTAAGCAATTTCAACGACTTCGATGTTAAAAGTAAGGGTCTTTCCTGCTAAAGGATGATTTGCATCGATAGTCACTGTATCACCTTCTAATTTAGTGATCACGCAGGGAATAGGTGAGCCTTCTGGTTGATTTAATTGTAGCTGCATTCCAATCTCTGGTTCCATTCCTTCGGGTAACTGATTTTTCTCTACCGTTACTTCCATTTGGGGGTTATGCTCCCCATACGCTTCCGCTGCAGGAATGTGAGTGGTGGTAGAGTCACCAACGGTTAATCCAATAATAGCTTTCTCAAATCCCGGTATTAGTTGTCCTTGGCCTAGCGTACATGAAAGTGGATCTCTGTCTAAGGAAGAATCGAATACTTCACCATTATCTAAGGTTCCTGTGTAATGTACTTTAACTGTATCACCGTTTTTAATAGTAGACAAAATGTTCCTTTATTTGAGTAGTTTAAAAGGTGACAAATATACGGAACCTTTCAACCAAAAAAATCAACTAAGAATGAGCAAAGAAAAACATCCCAATCCCCAATTAGTGTTAAGAGAATCAAAAACGGTTGCAGTAGTGGGATGCTCGGCAGATCCTTATAGAACTAGCAATTATGCGGCGCATTATCTTCAAAAAAAAGGATATAGGGTTATTCCTGTAAATCCGCGAGAAACAGAAATACTTGGAGAACCTTGTTATGCCCGTCTGGCCATGATTCCTGAAGACATAACAATAGATATCGTTAATATCTTTAGAAATAAAAGATATACAGAAGGTGTAGTAGACGAAGTAATCGATTGGAAAAACAACTCGGGACAATTGCCAGTTATCTGGACTCAGTTAGATGTTTCTTCGAACGAAGCAGCATTAAAAGCTGAACAAGCTGCACTTCCCTATATTCGAAATGTATGCATTATGGTAGAATTAGATCATTTGAAATAAGAGCAAAAAAGGTGTGCTGCGGCTGCCCTTATTTAAAATTCACAAATTGCAGCGGTATGCCCATATCTTTAGACTTTAGATGTGCGATTGCAGCCTGTAAATCATCAATCTTTTTTCCGTTAACTCGAACCTTATCATCTTGAATTTGAGGCTGCACTTTCATTTTCATGTCCTTAATCTCTTTTACAATCTTTTTTGCTTGCTCGCGATTTATACCTTCTAATAATTTCACATCCATCTTTACATGACCTTGAGATGTACCTTCTTCCGTTCCAAATTCTAATACTTTAGAATCGATGCCTCGCTTCACAAAATTACGAATTACCATCTCTTTGATGGCTTGCATTTTCATACTTTCTGCTGCAACTAGATGAATTCTATGTTCTTTTTTGTGAAAGGTTACCTCAGAATGAAGTCCTCGAAAATCATAGCGGGTACTAATTTCTTTTAACGTATTATTTATTGCGTTATCAACTTCTTGTGCGTTAATTTCATTTACAATGTCGAAGCTAGCCATATCAATTATTAATGTTTCAATTAAAAATATAGAAAGGAAGTTACGAATTACTAACTGCTAATAGAACAATTGATCATTGAATAATTCTTAATCACTAGCAGAGTCATTCCTAGAAACTTTCTCCATCATTTTTTTGCGTAAAATATCTTCCAAAATAGAATGATCTACATCTGGGATAAAAGTTTTAAAATGTTTGATCCACTCGTTTTGCTGATATTCAATTTCAATTACTTCAATCAAATACCAGCTGTAATTCAAAAAATTTTCCCAATCGATGTTATAATCTAACAGTATAATTCCATGTTGGCGAAATTCAGGAACCAATCGAAGAGTTAATCCCCATACTGCAAATGCAATGATGGAAAACCCCGAACTAACTCGTATAGGGGTGAGGGGTAGATCGGTAAAAATAGCGGTCCGAAAAACTCCAAATAATAGAAAACCGAGGGCTACAATCACGGAAGCATGATCAGTTAAAAAAGAACGATGAGCATACAATACAACGCCAGCATTTTTTTTCATTATAAATTGATTGAATGCTGACCCACTAAAAAAACCGAATATTGAGGCGTATATATTAGTCATGATTGCTACACCCACGTTTTCGCTCATAATGTCAATTCTATATAGAATTAATAGCAAAGTAAGTGCTATTGTACCCATCAAAACTGCAATGCTTAGATTGCGAAGTGTTAATTGATGCAAATATATACATCGCTTATAGCCAAAGTAGATACTTAAAATTGCACTAAATGAGGCAGTGACTATTATCCAAAGCATTTCGTAATTTTCCATCCTTAACAATAAAGATCATATATGGACGAGTCAACAACTGCGGTTGGAATAAATGTATTTAATGAAGAGCAATTTCTAGAAATTACTTGGAAAGATGGCATCGTTTCAAAGTATCCTTTGTATGGTCTTCGAAAAAACTGCCCTTGTGTAATGTGTCGTGGGGGGCATGATAAAATGCAGCATTTCGAGCCTGATGCCTTTTTTTTGGAAAACCCTCCAAGGATGAATATCAATACTCTTAAACCTATTGGTAACCATGCTTTGCAAATTACATGGATTGATGGCCATAATGCTGGGATGTACCGATGGGAAACGTTAAGATGGTTAGATCCGGTGAATCATCAATAACTACAAAATATTAGTTTTAAATTACATAGATACAGCGATTAACTTTGCTGGTTATATTTTTTTGTAAGAATGGTTGTAAGGAGAGATGGAAAGAACTTATTTATGAATACCATTATTTTGCCTAAGGGTGTTAGTACCGTTTTAAATGTTCTTTTTTGTATATGATTTAAGATTTGTGAAACTACTATTTCTCTAGGTACTGGCTTAAACTCTGAGTTATTTCGTTGGGGAATTAGTGAGCCAGATTTATCTAGCATCATTTTGTCAGCATCATTTTTTGTAAATCCTAGATAAATAATACCAACATGAATACCGTATGTATTTAGTTCTATTTTTAATGATTCTGCAAGGGATGTTAAAGCCATTTTGGAAGCACTATATACCGAAAAGCTAGGTAATCCAAATATCCCTGCAAGGCTTCCTATAAAAATTAAATGCCCTTTGGATTTTTTTAAATAAGGGATAGCATAGTGCGAGACAAAATGAGATCCTAGGTAATTGACATCCATGACTTTACGGGCAGTTTCTGGTGTTAAATCGTTTACATCTCCGAAAGAAGAGATCCCCGCGTTATTTATTATAACATCGATAGAACCATATTTCTCAATAGTTTTTGAGATTAACCGTTCAGAATCTTTGGGATCTGATATATCGCCATTAATGGCTAAAACATCAAAATTTTGATCACAAAATTCTTTAAACGTTTGATCTAATCGTTCTTTATTTCGACCATTTAAAACCACTTTTGAGCCCATTTGAGCTAATTTAAGGGCCAAACTTTTACCAATTCCCATACTTGAACCAGTGATAACTACAATTTTATCTTTAAAAAAAGGATGGTTCATATTACTTGATTCCATTTTTCTCCATCCATTCTGCACATTCTTTGATGGCGATATCTAAATCTGTAGTAGTCAAATTAAGTTCTTTTTTTGCTTTTTTGTTGCTGAAGTAGTGATCATCACATCCTATCCGTACGGTTCTATAACTTATAATTGGGGTGGTTCTTGTAATTAGAGCAAGTTTTTCGCTCATCCAACCAACGGTAAGATTTAACCATTTTGGAATTGCCCGTTTTGGTGGTTCAACTTCTAGAACACTAGCTATTTTTTCGAAAGCTTCTTTAAAGGTTAAATTCAGGTTTCCAACAATGTAACATTCCCCAATATTACCTAAGGTAAGTGCATTAACAACAGCAACAGCTACATCTTTGGCTGCAACATAATTTTTACCACCTGGTGGATATCCAAGTACTTTGCCTTGTTTTATAGCTAGTATCATTTTTCCAGCACCGGGTTTTGAATCGTATGCACCAAACATGAATGTTGGATTGATGATAATTGCTGGTACATTATTTTCTTTTACTTCTTTTATTACATAATCTTGTGCTGCTTTTTTTGAATCAATATAATCCAATCCATATTTGTTTGATATGAAT
>JAYPYN010000126.1:0-6651 GCA_038154605.1 Balneolaceae bacterium | reverse complement strand
GAATGGAAGTGAAGACGGGCATTTCAGATAATACGCATATTCAAATTACCAATGGTGTATCTATGGGAGATGAAATTATTGTTGGTGGATATAGAATTTTATCACGTACATTAAAAAACGGTGATGCATTAAAAACAACCACTCCTAAAAAAGAACGTTAAAATGAGTCCAATTATACAGATATCCGACCTAACTCGCTTTTATCAGATGGGTGATACAACGGTAAAAGCTCTAAATGGTGTAACATTTGGTATACATAAGAATGAATATCTAGCCATTATGGGGCCATCAGGTTCAGGGAAGTCGACCTTAATGAATATGATTGGTTGTTTAGATACCCCTAGTTCTGGTGAATATGTGCTCAATAATAATCGTGTTTCTGACATGAATGATGCTGAATTAGCAGAAATAAGAAACCGAGAGATTGGCTTTGTTTTTCAAACATTTAATTTGTTACCTCGAACCTCATGCTTAGCAAACGTAGAACTTCCTTTGATTTATGCAGGGATGAAGGCAAAAGAAAGAAAAGAGCGTGCTATCGATGTTTTAACAAAAGTTGGATTAGGTGATCGAATCGATCATAAGCCTAACGAGCTTTCGGGTGGGCAACGTCAACGTGTGGCTATAGCAAGAGCGTTAGTCAATTCTCCTTCCATATTATTAGCTGATGAACCAACTGGTAATCTTGACTCTAAAACGGGAGATGAAATTATGGTCCTTTTTGAGGAACTTTACCGACAAGGAAATACCATTATTCTAGTAACTCATGAAAATGAAATTGCAGATCATTCTAGAAGAATTATTAAGCTAAGAGACGGCAAAATAGAAAGTGACCTACAAGTAGCCAATCCCATACTTGCATCTGCAGAATAAAATAAGACGCTAAAAAGCGCCTTATTTAACAACCTAAAAGGTTAATTTCTTAGTCCAATTCCTAAACCAACATTGTAAGTTACATATTCAGCAACCGTGGCTTCGATATAAATACGTATTAATCCAATTTTAACTTGAGCTCCAGTTATTGCGTGTATTGCTGCGTCTGAATCTTGTTTATACGATATAGGATTGGCAAGCAAACCACCTTTTTCGAGATCAAAATTAAATGTGCCAGATTGGAATCCAAAACCAGTAAAGAAAGATATAAATGGCAGTTTTTTCCCTACAATACCGTTTACAACAAAAGATTCGGTAGTTGTTTCTAATTCTTGATTTGTATCAATCTCAATATTATGCGTTAAACTAGTAAAAGCTGCCATAATAGAAATATCAACAGGAAGTAATTTACCGGCAGGTATCCATTGGTTGATGCCATGTTTAATTCCTAGTCCAACCAATGATACATTTCCAAAATCGTTGAGTGAAGTTTCTGGAATGTAACGGGCAGTTATATCTGTACCTTTTATTAAACCTACATTGGCTTGTATCATAGCGGCAGGCACAATACTTGTTCCTATTCCCTTGGGTAATGTTAATGGAATGGGGCTTTCAATTCCATTTTCAATTGGAAATAAACGTTGGCCATCTGTTTTATCACCGCTTACGGTATAAGAGACGTCCCCTTCAATTCTACCAATACCAGTTAAATTGAGGTCATTTGCATCGAAACTTTGTGCCGAACTAGGTACCATAGTAGCTGCAAATTTAACTTGAACACTAAAACCTAATGTTTTGGTAGGTGCGGCTTTTGTAACCCAACCAGAATTTAATGCAGTACTAAAGCCCGTTCCAAAAGGTTCAAAATACGCCTTTGTTAATGTTTCAACATCTGCTTGATTTGCGTTGAACAAATTGTCGATGGCATCAATTTGAGCAGAAGTTATATTAGATTGAAAAAGAATCCCCAAAAAAACAGTTAAAATTGAGCATATTTTAAGATATTTTCTAATCATATTTAAATTTTATTTTAATGTTAGTAGCAACAAATTAACAATTTAAATTAGAAAAGAATTATCCTTTTTTAAATTTAATTTCCTGCTACCATATAGATTCCAGCATGTTAATATAGGAATGGTATCTATTTGCATCTATTTTTCCTTCTTCGAATGCCGCTATTACTCCACAATTAGGTTCATGAATATGCGTGCAGTTATTAAATTTACATAATGTTCGTGCTTCCAACATCTCTGGAAAATAAAGCGATAGTTCCCAAGGCTTAATGTTGAATAAGCCAAATTCTCTAATACCTGGAGTATCTACAATGAACCCTCCATTTTCTATTTCTATGAGTTTGGCAAATGTAGTAGTGTGTTTCCCTTTGTTAGAGTAGTTCGAAATTTCACCAACTTTTTCGAAATATTGTGGATCAATAGCATTTAATAAACTTGTTTTTCCAACACCAGATGGACCAATGAATGAAGTGGTGTTTCCTTTAATTACTTCTTTTAATTCCACTAAAGATTCTGAATCTAATGCATTAGTGAGAAATACGGCATATCCTAGCGATTCATATAATTTTTTAAGTTCATTGGTGTAGGAACCATCATTTTTTTGAGCTAAATCCATTTTGTTGATGATAATACTTGGTACAACTTCATACGCCTCGCAAGTAACTAAAAAACGATCGATGAATCCTTCTTTTATTTTTGGTTTACGAACAGATTGTACAACAAAAGCACGATCTATATTTGAAACTAAGATGTGTTCTCCTTTTCTCCCATGGGTGGCTTGCCTGGTTATGTAATTTGATCGTTCATGAATGTATTTTATGGTGCCTGTTCCATCTTCATTTATGGATATGTCAACCCAATCGCCTACTGCAATCGGATTTGTAACCTTTTTCTCATCAAGACGAAACTTACCTGGTAGTCGACTCTCTATGAGAGAGTCTTGGGTTTTCACTTTGTACCAACTTCCTGTTGATTGAATAACACGGCCTTTTTGCATCTCTAAAAATACGCAAGAACAAAGATTACACAAGCATTTAAATGTGTAGTTGTTATATTATTTCAAAAAAAAATGCTTTTTATAATTATTACACTTTTATCTTTTACCCAAAATTATTCACCATCAGCGAATCCCGATGAACTTCTCTCTTTTTGGATGGAGGCAGAACGCCAAGTTAAGGAAGGTGATTATGCAGCATATGCGGCTTCATTTGATTCCGATGCGATTCTAGTGAATGGAATCAATGGAACTTCTATTCCTATTCAAGTAGCACTAGATGGTTGGAAACAAGGCTTTGATAACACCAAAGCGGGCGTTATGAGTGCGTCGGTAGAGTTTCGGTTTTCGGCAAGTTTTATCGGAGAATCAACAGCACATCAAACAGGTATTTTTTTGTATAAGTGGCAAAATGAGGGAGGAACTCCACAAGAAGTGTATATCCATTTAGAAGCCTTGCTCACAAAAAGTTCAGGAGAATGGAAACTACTTATGGAATATCAAAAAGCGATAGCTACAAAAGAGGAATGGGATTCATTAGAATGAAGTATCTAAATTAGATTTTAAAATTTATTTCTTTTTCAGCATCAAAAGTTATTTCTTTAATTCCATTACCCTCAACTATATTCAGTGAATTATCAAAACATAATTTCATTAGGATTGGGATATTTTTTGGATCTGTACCATAAGTTAGTTGTCGTACTTTTTTCACACCATTGGGATGAATAAAATCTTTAGGCTTAGGATTTATATTAAACCGAGTCATAAAAAAAGGTAAGCTCAATGTACGTGGAAAAAGTAGTTTCCATCTCAATAATCGATTCTTTGGATCTAATCGTTTACTTTTGGTTATGAAAAATGGTTCTTTGTTCGCTTTTAATATTGATTTAGTATTTTTGAAAGTAAGGTCAGCTGTTTCTAAACAGATTTCAAAAAAACCTTTGGGAGCAATCGCCCAAGAATTTAATCTTTTTAATACATAATCTTTAAAAATAAATTTTAATATATATTTTGCAGGTATTGAAATGGGTGCTCTTTCCAGCAGCTCTATGTAAGGACCTTCCGAAAAATAAATTAATGCATTGTGTGGATTATATTTTGATCCATACTCTACTACAAATCCTAAGTCTTCGAATTCTTTTTTTGATTCTTTGAGGTTATCAACTTTGTATAAAATGTGGCTTAATTTCATTGGTAATATGGAACTAAATAAGAAAATTTGGAAAAAATTATTTAGGCCTTAAGATAATGTTTAAATATTAGTAATTATGTAAGTTATTTATTTATATAAACTCAGTTAAAAATAACGTTGTATAAGTATTACTAAAGAAACTTTTTGGGTTGAATTGTAATCTTTATGGGTTTAAAACTTACAAGTGTGATCTGATGCTAAAAATGCTGGGAAACTATTTAAAATCAGTATTGTCTAACCAAGAAAACATTTGTTTAAATGCCGTTTCTCTTACTTCAAGAGGAGATAAAAAAACATCATGTTGTGCGTTTTTTATAGCCTTTATTGTAATATTTTTCCCTAATGTTTTCCCTACTCTCTTTATGTCTTCGATATTTAATACAATGTCATTGGACATGGCTTCTTCAGTAAATTTAGTCATTTTTACAGAACCTGAGGAATGTAAAATTAATGTTGGAACACTAATATTTGATTGAGTTAAACTTTTCTGAGCCTTAGCAACTGCTATTAACCATTTGAAGTAGGTTGGAAAACCTTTTATAGGTTTCCAGTCTAGATTAAAATCCCAATATCCGTGATAATCTTTGTGTATGCTTTGTGCATAAGCAGGGGATAGGGCACCTTCTATTTTTGCATAATTAGATACTTTAGACATAATTCTAGCAATACCCTGAGTTATGAATTTTTCAAAATTAGATTGATTAAAGTCTAAGAATGGTGAATTTAATATTAAGCCATTAACAAGTGTTCTCTCGCTTCCTGTATTCATATAACAACTCGCTGTAAGTCCACCAGTTGAATGAGCTAAAAAAAATAAAGGTGCATTCTCAATTTTGATTTTACGAATAGCAATTGATATTTCTTCGAAATACTCCTCAATATCTCTACAGTAATTTGGGTGTTGGTGTGGCATTAATGATCTGCCATATTTCCGAAGATCTAGAGCGTAAAAATCAAATCCGTTTTGGTTGAATTGTTCCCCTAAATGAGGATGAAAAAAATAATCCACAAAACCGTGTATGTATAGTACACTTTTTCTATTTCCAGTATTTTGATTAGAAGAAGTTAAAACGGCATGTACTTTTCCTTCGTAGTCTGGTTTAAGTTCTATAATTTCAGATGTGTAATTTTCTGTTAAGTGCATGGTATAAAAGATAATCCGTATTTATTGTTAAGAAATGATACATTACTTGAAGCAACATTCAAAAAGGTATTTTTTTGATGTATTACAAGCTATTTAATCAAAATTTTTTAGAAACTTAAGTTATAGTTATGATATTACAACTCGAATATTTCATGTATATAAATCAAACTCTATATAGAAAATAAGCTTTATTTGTATCTTATTTTAGATGAGTAATTCAATTATGCTTATTGAAAAAGTGACACATCTTCCTTTGATGCCGGGTGTATATATCTTTAAAGATAAGAGTGGGAGTATATTATATGTTGGCAAAGCAAAAAGGCTAAGAAACCGAGTTCGATCGTATTTTCAAGACTCTAAACCTATTGAAGGTCGGATTAAATCTATGATTTCTAAAATTTTTGATTTTGAGGTTGTAGTAACTGACTCAGAAGCTGAAGCATTAATTCTTGAAAACAATTTTATTAAACAATATCAACCGCGATATAATATCCTATATCGTGATGATAAATCTTACCCATATATTTGCATAACAAAAGAGACAAAACCTAGAGTCTATCCCACTAGAACAATAGTTAAAGATGGGAGTAAATATTATGGTCCTTATGATTCAGTAAGTTCAATGAAGAGGATGCTTGAAACAATTAGAAAAGCTTTCGATTTATGTACTTGTGCAGTAAGTATTAAAACTATAGATAAAACTCGAGGGATACCCAAATGGCATTCATGTTTTGAAGATTATCTTGGAAATTGTTCAGCGAATTGGAACCAGGAACAATATGGAATAATAATAAAGAAAGTAGAACGACTTGTTAATGGACATACCGATGCACTATTGAGAGAGTTAAAAGATGAAATGAAAATCGCGTCGGATGCTATGGCTTTTGAGGAAGCCGCAATTTTAAGAGACAGTTATTTAGCGGTGGAACGGTATAGCCAAAAAATGAAGATGGTTGCCGATAAATATATTGATAGAGATGTTTTTGCTATAAATGTTAATAAAGAGTTGCAAGAAGCATGTGGAGTTTTATTCAAAGTAAGAGAGGGAAAATTAATTGGAAAATTTCATCGATTTTTAAAAAATATTCAAGGATTAACAATTAATGATCTAATTCAATCTTTTGTGGAGGATTACTACACCGGCCAATATACTGCTGCAATCCCAGATGAGGTTTATGTAAGCCATTTTATGTCAGACAACGAACCACTAGTTGAATATCTTAATCATCAAAGAGGTAAAAAAGTACCAATTCATGTTCCAGAAAGAGGAGAAAAAGCAGGATTGATTAAGATGGCAATAGCAAATGCGAAATTGCATTTAAATGAACGTGCTCTTGAAAAAGAAAAATCCGAAATGGCTCGCATTCCACATGCTATAAAAGAATTGAAAGAGCACTTATCTTTAACGCGTTTACCACGCAGAATTGAATGTTTT
>JAYPYN010000125.1:0-6678 GCA_038154605.1 Balneolaceae bacterium | reverse complement strand
AGTAGGGAATTTTTTATAGTCTTCTGTCCTATTTCCAATAGATCCTTACTGTTTAAATCACCACTTAAGGTGTAAGTAAGAAAGGTTTGCTGATCCTCCAATTCTTTAGGAACGCTTCGATTAATAGTACCGGGAGACACCGCCTTTGGGAAATTTTCTTCTAAGACATTTAAATATTCTCGTAATTCAACTGCCCGAAAATCAACCGGTGCATTTTTAGCAAAAGTAATGGTTACTGAACTACGCCCTTCTTGGCTCAGTGATCGAATATCGGTTACATCCCGCAACTGATTTGCAGCACTTTCAACCTTTCGAGTAATCTCCAATTCCATGATTTCTGGAACCGTACTTCCCCAGCTGTAACTCACGGTAATGGAAGGAAGATTAAGCTCTGGCATTTGCTCCACATTAATCGACTGCCACGACGAAATACCAACCACACATACAATGATGTAGAAAAAAGAAATAAGGTATTTACGTTGAAAAAGTTGGTTCACTAAAACCTCAACATGAATTATTTATAGGTTAAAGTATGTGGATGTATAAACTCAATGCATTTACTAATTAGGGTTGTATATCAAAGGTGAGACCTTTTGTTGATGACTAATACTAAAATGTTTGTCTACTGCTAGGGTATCGCCAGGATTGATTGTAGGGTGATCAACAAGTACCCATTTAGTGGTCATGTCAACCGGAGTAACATAAATCCATTCGGCTTCCGAGTTGTTCAATTTAAAAACGAGTGTTCGACCATCTCGCTCTAATAATGCTTCTCTTGGCATTCTTATTTTTGAGGATACGCTTCGTACCAATACACGACCTTCTACCGTCATTCCAGGTTTTAGCGTATTAGCTGCATTATCAACCTCTGCTATTATTTGACCTGTCTTAGTTTTTTGGTCAATTTCAGGGGAGATCGCTACAACTTCGCCAGTATGTATTTCCCCAGATGGATCTTTGAGTTCTATGGGAACTCCTACGTTTAGAGAAGAAATCTCGGATTCTAATACATCAAAGCGGATGCGTACTTTATCAATATTAATGAGCGAACCTAATTCTTTTCCTGTTGAAATGTATGCGCCATTGGTGAGTACTTCTTTGGTAGAAATGATGCCCGAGAATGGTGCTTTCAAGGTAGTGTAGCTAAGGTTTAACTTTGCTCTTTCGTAAGCTAATTCTGCATCGGCTAATCCAGTAGTAATTCTATATCCTTCACCTTCTCCATTTTGTGCTGCTTGTTCTCCTCTCAATTTCATTTCAACATCAAAATCTGTTTTCGCTTTCACATATTTGTTATAAGCTTCCTCTTTTTGCAACTGCCATTCTTGTTCATTGAACTGAATCAACACGGCTCCTTTCTTTACTTTTGAGCCATCATCTATGATCTGATGATCAATAAATCCTGAGATTCGAGGCGTAAGTTGAATTTTCTGGATGGGCTCTACAATCCCTCTACTTTCAATGAAAAAATCTAATGGCCGATCATCTACCACACTGAATACAACTTCTGGTAAAATCTCAATGCTCTCCGTCTCAGGACGATCGTCTTGATTTTTATCGCTTATGCAAGCGGTGGTATAGATTCCAATGAGTATATAAAGAAACATGTGCTTCAAGCCAATTCCTTTAATTTCAATATCCCTTTTTGAGCGCAAATTTTCGGTGAAAGCTTCAGTTGTATGAACACCTACTTTTGATGTCGGCCATACATCATAGAGCTTAGCCCGCGATTTAAAAATGGTACGATTATACTTTTTTCTACGAGAGAATCTCGACTCTTTAGGCGCACGTTGTTCATCAGGAATTCTATCTTTTTTCATACGAACCTTAGTTCATGGTTAATGATTTTTTATTGAGTATTCTAAACACCATAGGAATTAGATAAAGAGTTAGGAGTGTGCTAGTTACCATCCCTCCCATTAAAGCAATAGCAAGCGATTGACGTAAGATGTATCCATCTCCAATGGGAATTAACATTGGAATTAATCCTAATATGGTAGTTAAACTGGTCATAACTACAGGTCGGAATCGATGAATTCCAGCTTGTTTAATCGCTTCATCCAAATTTCCAGTTTCTGCAAAATATCTTCGCATGAAATCTACTTTTAATATTGCGTCATTTACCGCAATTCCCGTTAATATGAGTACTCCCATAAAAGAAAGAGCATTCAAGCTGATTCCTGTAACATACAGAATGGTAATTGATCCGATCCAAGCAAACGGAATGGCTAAAATAATGAGCAAGGGATAAAGAAGGTTCTCGTACTGAATGGCTAAAATTAAGTAAATAAGCAATACACTTATCAGTAATAAGAGTCCGAGTTCGTTCAATAACTTAATGAGCTGAGGGGCAGAGCCACTAATCTTAACTTCATATCCAGTACGTTGCATAAACTCTGATGTTATCTGTTTAAGCTCATTCGATTTCCACCACCAATCAATAAATGAAAGACTAGTAGTAAAGGTAAGAATCGGCGATTGGGATGCGCGTTCCATTTGTTCGGCTTCGTCAGAAACAGTAATATGTGCCACATCAACCAATGGGATCATCTTATTTTTTATGTTCAGTTGGATATCAGCAGGATGTAAAATCTTTTCTTCATTTCCCAATAAGCGGATGGAAATTTGTTCGTCTTGTCGATTCCAGTCTGTAAGCCAACTTCCACGAGTTAAAGATTCTAAATAAGTAATTAACTCCGATTCCGAAATATCATAGAAAAGCAGTTGCTGTTCTTTAAAACGAAGCTCATATACTTGCACCCGTTGGGGATATTTCTCAGATAGAGATATATCTTGAAACTGAGTGCGTAAGCTTTGTTCTAAGGCCGTTCCAACTTTTTTACTTAAGTCTCGATTATTTCCAACCACACTTAGTTCTACTGGTGCAACAGTAGCAGCGCCCACGGTAGCAACATTCGATACTCCCTGATCCTCGAAGGTCCAACTGGCATAGGTTTGGCTTAACACCTTAAATAAATCGTTTATTCGTTGCTCTTCCGCTCGATTTTGAACAGGAACTGAAATGGTAAATGTATTAAGCCCTTCATTTTTTATGGCTTCTAAACTAATATTATCGGTATATCCGCCGAGTGCTAAGACGCGTTCTAGTTCAGTATATTGATTGATGTACTCGATAAGTTGTGAGGCTGCTTTTTTAGCAGATCTTAGCGAGGTATTTCCTGGTAAAGTTACTAAGCGTTCTACACGATCAGGCTCACTGTCTGGTAGAGCTGCTTTTGGGACATATAGAAACAACCAAACGGCACCTAGAATAAGCCCTAATGCAAAAACAGATACCCACATCGGTTTACGGATCACATGATATAAACTTCGTTCATAGCGCTGAACAATAGTATGGAGTACATTCGAAACTTTGTTCAAAAAAGCTACTGAATTACCGCTTGCATACGCTACAAAAACTGGCAAAATAACCAAGGCTACCAATAATGAAGACACTAGACTTATGGAAAGAGTTGCTGCCAAATCTCTAAAGAATGCACCTTCAAATCCCCCTAAAAAAATTAGTGGAAGAAAAACCGATATCGTTGTGAAGGTTGAAGCGGTTACCGGAAGAGCAATTTCTTTGGTACCTTGTTTTGCAGATTCAAATTTATCGAGTCCTTGTTTTCTGTAGCGGTTGATATTCTCTAACACAACGATAGAATTATCAAGGAGTAAACCGATACCTAGTGTTAATCCACTCAATGAAATAATATTTAGTTGAATACCCAATACATTCATGGCTATAAAAGTGAAAAATATACTCACTGGAATAGATATACCGATGGTAAACGGACTCTTTACATCCTCTAGGAAAAAGAAAAGCACCAAAAAAGCCAATATTCCTCCAATCAGTAGTGTTTGTAGCAGGTTAGAAATAGAGTTTTGAATGTAGGTTGCGTCTTCCTCTAAAATTTGGACTTGTACATCAGGGTTTTGTTCTTCAATTTCTTCAAGTACCTGAGTGAGGGTTTGAAATACGGTAACTGAATTAGCACCGTATTCTTTTTTTACTTGTACGGTGAGAATATCTTGTCCATCTAATAAAGAGAAAGAAGTAGGATCTGCTTCCCCAAGGGTGATCTCTGCCACTTCGTTGAGTACTAACACCCGCCCATTTGCCAGCGATTTGACAGGAATGGCTTTAATATCGTTCAAAGATTCTATCCGACTTTCTATTTTGATGGCATATCGATACCAACCGTCTCTCAGTTCTCCAGTAGATGAAAATACATTAGCATTGGTGACTACCTGTTTAACTTCAGCAAGAGTAATTCCATATCGATCCAACACACGGGGAAGAAATTGTATATGAACCTCTGGCTCAACCGCACCTACCAAAATAGCTTGTGCGATTCCGGTTTGTTGTTCAAGACGGCGCGTAAAGACCTGTTCTGCCCAGCGTTTAATCTCTAATCGATGTGTAAAACTAGAAGCCTCGCTGCCCTTAGTGCTGAGAGAAAGGGTGGCAATAGGTTCATCGGAGGCTGATGAATAAATGAGTTGGGGTCGTTTGGCTTGCTCTGGTAGTAAATAGCGGGCTTGATCCAACTTTTCGCGCACATTTAGGAAAGCGAGATCCATATCGTTGCCCCAGTCGAAAGTGAGAAAGATGAGACTTTGACCTTGTCGAGCGATTCCTCGGATTTCTTCTACCCCTCTCACCGAAGCTAAAATCCCTTCTAATTGTTCATTAATGCGGTATTCTACCTCGGTTGCAGGCGCCCCCACATATTCAGTAGAAACTAAGATTGTGGGTTGAGTTACATCTGGTAGCAATTCAATAGACAAACGAGAAAGAGAAAGCCCCCCAAAAATGAGTACAGCAAGAACAATGATAACGGTAGCAATGGGCTTTTTTAATAGCAAACTAGCTGATTTCTTTTACTTTGAAGATAGTATCAAATTTTTTATTTATAAACTAATAGGTATTTATAATACTTTTTTCATTTGTCATGAATAGTTCTTTGTATTAATCATTTGTTTCTGCATTTAATTAAGACTATTAGCTTCAAAACAAGCATTTTTATCTTTGTTAGTGCTTCACCAGTAAATATTAAAAAGAAATAAAAGTGATTTTGTTATCAAAGTTTTTGAATTATAATCTTAGTTATAGTATTAGTGATATTTTGATCATTATGATATATAAAATAATGAATTTTTATTTTCACTAATTTCTGTATGTATTAAAGACAATGTATTGTCAAATTCATAAAGTACATCTCCATTGTTATTTACAATTGCTAAAGAAAGAACAAAATCATCTGGACTTAGTCTACTACCAGAAATAGGGTTTTGATGTGTAGATTTTGAATACTGTATGATTAATTCATTTTCTGAAATCTCAAATATATTATTTATCCTGCTGAAACTATTGAGATATTCCATCATTTTATCTTGCCTAGATGTTGATATTACTTTTTCTTCTATTGGAATAAAGTAATCTAACTTAACTTCGGTTTTAGATATCAGATTACCGTTTAAATCAAATTTATATAATTCGTTTAATGGCGCAAAAAAACTGTATATATGCTCTCCTGTATTTACAAATGGTGTTAGTTTTGCTATGCTAAAGAATATATTCGAATAGTTCTGACTACTTAAAGGTATCGGGAAAAAACTTTTAACGATTTTCTTTTCTTTAAGTGAATAAATATGCATTAGATTGGTAATTTCATTTTTATAATGCTTACCCGATACCAAAATTTGTTCACTACCTAATGCACTTATTGAACTTAGGGGCATTATTGGGATATTTAATGTTTCTATATGAATGCCGTCTGTTGAAAAAATCTCCATTTGACCGTTAAACTCAGATACAATAATCTTATCATCATTAATTGTCATACTTGTAGGATAAAGAAACTCTCCTGGTCCTTTACCAGCATCACCAATACTTTTTATAAATTTGCCTTCTAAGTCATATACATCAAGAGTGTGATTTAATGCACTCAGTATAAATTGCTTTGATTCATGTTTTACTAAAACTTCTCCTCCAAAGAAATGGTTGGCTTTATTATCAAATTCAATTGTATGAATCTCTCCAAGATCTTCAATTTTTGTTATCTCATTTTGAGCTTTTAAATTCGAAAACAGAACTATTGATAGAATGTAAACTAAAATTTGTTTCATTTTTTGGTATTAGAATTACTGTTTATACAGAGTTTGAAGCAACTAATCTAAAGAAACTTCTAAGATTTGGGGATTAGCGTTAGAATTGGGATGAGGTGTTAAATAAGCGGTTGAATCAGATATCGCTAACAACTTTAACCAACCAGAAATGGTAAGTGTTCTAATGATTTTTTTTGAGCTTAATGAATATTCTATGAGTTCTAGTTCTTGTACTCCTTTATTTCTACTTAACCAAATAAGATCAGGATTTGAATCATCGTATTTATAGACATGCATATCATCAAAAAAAGGAAATGTTTTTTCTATGTAAGAAACCAAATCAATTCTTTTATTTGCATCAATGTTTTGCCTTAAAAAGCTTAAATCATTTTTCGTCACCTCTATTTGATCGACTTTAAGGCATTGTTCTATTTTATCTACTAAAATGCATGGAAACTCTGTCCATGATTGTATTACTTTTCCATCGCTTGTAAAATCGATCAGATTTTTGACTCCAAATAATTTTCGTGTAACCATAAAAACATCATCTTTTTTTATTTGAAGATG
>JAYPYN010000124.1:0-6684 GCA_038154605.1 Balneolaceae bacterium | reverse complement strand
GTACTAAAGATCATTACTCCAAGTAAAGACCGAATTAATCCAAAATGCCAGCATGCTTCAGTATGTGGAGGATGTAGCTGGCAACATGCGCCATACACTAACCAATTAGATTACAAAACGCAGCAAGTCACCGACCACATTAGACGAATAGCAGGCTTAGAAATACCTGTTTTACCAACCTTATGATAGGAATTCTAATTTTACTATCTCAATAAAATGTAATATAGCATAAGTAGTAAGCGATGGTTAACCGAAGAGGAAATTAGAAGTGAAGATTTTATTGATGACACGAGCTTTGCTGCAGGGCTTCATGCTCCTGGAAGATTCGATAAAATCTTAGATTTGAAAGAATGTCATCTACAAAGGAAAGAATCATTCGAGATTCTTCAATTCATAAAAAGTTATTGTATTAAGTTTGGTATAGAACCCTTTCAAGTATTTGAAAAAAAAGGGTTTTTACGACATATAATGATCCGAACATCCTATCATACCGATGATTTTATGGTAAATTTAGTAACATTTAAAGACGAGCCTAAAACCATCAAAAAAATTTCTCAAGCTTTAGTTGAGGCTTTTCCCATTATTACTACTATTGTAAATAATGTGAACGATCACACAACCCAACCGCAATTGGCAGATATGAACATGTGGTGTATGGACCAGGTTATATACGCGACAAAATTGGAACATTCGAATTTAAAATTCATCCCAATGCATTCTTTCAAACCAATACCAATCAAGCTAAACGATTGTATGAAATAGCAAGAGATTTTGCACAACTACAAAAAGGCGATATCGTTTACGATCTTTATTGTGGTGTTGGTACACTAAGTTTATTCATGAGTGAAAAAGCAAGTAAAGTGGTAGGCATTGAATTGGTTGAAGTGGCAATAGAAAATGCAAAATTCAATGCAGCAGAAAATAATGTAGAAAATGTTTCCTTCATTTTAGGGGATATGAAAGATGTTTTTACCACTGAAACCATTACTAAATTTGGCGCACCTGATGTTTTAATAACAGATCCACCTAGAGCAGGAATGCATCCTGATGTAGTAAAACGTTTATGTGAGCTAAAAATACCAAAAATTGTATATGTAAGTTGTGATAGTAGCACTATGGCTCGTGATTTATCCATGCTATCTACTACTTACGATGTTTTAAAAGTTCAACCCGTAGATATGTTTCCTCAAACATATCATGTTGAAGCAGTAGCTCAACTCCGTTTAAAAAATAGGTAATTGTATTGGCAAGGTTTTTGTGATCTTAATTAATAAAAATCTTAAAATTTTTGAAAACCTTAATTACTCAATCAAATTATATTCCTTGGAAAGGGTTTTTTGATGCCATTCATATGGTTGATACGTTAATCCTTTACGATGAAATGCAGTATACCAAACGTGATTGGAGAAACCGAAATAAGATAAAAACAGAAAACGGACTTCAGTGGCTTAGTATACCGGTACAAGTTAAAGGTAAATTTTACCAAAAAATTAATAATACAGAAGTAAGCGGGCAAGATTGGAGGCAAAAGCATTGGAACATGCTTGAACACAATTACAAAAAGGCACCTTATTTCAAAAGGTATGCTGATGAACTTAAAAAAATATATTTATCATCAGAAGAAACCAATCTTAGTACCATTAATAGAAATTTCATAGAACTAATTTGTGGGTGGCTTAACATAACTACAACCATAAAAAGATCGTGTGAATTTTCCTTAAAAGGAGATAAAACCGAAAAGTTAGTTGACCTTTGCTTACAATTAGGAGCTACAGATTATTATACAGGTCCAGCGGCGAAAAACTATATTAATACAGAATTATTCCATAACGAAGAAATTAACATTCATTGGATAGATTACACTGGATATGCAGAATACCCCCAACTTTTTGGTGCATTTGAACATGAAGTAACCATTTTAGATTTACTCTTCAACACTGGAGACCGTGCATCAAATTTCATGAAAAGTTTTTGATTTTATGAAAAAAATAATTTTCCTAACCTCAGGTAACGGAGGTACATTAAAATACACTTACTATGCGATAAAAAAATTAAACCTGAATTTTAAAATAATTGCAGTAATTGCAGATCGGAACTGTACTAGCCTAAAATTTGCACATAAAGTTGGTATCCCAACAAAGCAGATTAAATACATAAAAAACAAACCTAAAGAATTACAAAATTCATTACTAGAATTATCCCCTGATTTTATAATTACAAATTTTCATAAAATAATTGATGAACAAACCCTCAATCTTTTTCCAAGTAAATTTATAAACCTCCATTATTCAATACTACCCGCATTCGGCGGATTAATTGGAATGGCAACCCTTGATGAGGCTAAAAAATGTAATACGAAATTCATCGGCGCAACATGCCACTACGTAAGCCAAGAAGTTGATGCAGGTGAAATTATTGGACAGTGTTCTTTACCTGTAAATTGGAATTTAGATGACCAATCTATACTTACACACACTGTATTTAGGTCAGCTTGTTTAACTTTTTTAAATAGTTTATTAAGAGATAACAAAACTAGTAACTATCACAACATTGAATCATCGAATGTACAATTTAATCCTGGCTTATCTTTTGATGCATCTGTATTTGATAATGATTTTTGGGATTTAATTAAACACGCATAATTCTTTTCATAAATATTAAGTTCTGTTTCCCTCTTTACTATATTACAATTACATAGAATGTATTAAAATTACCATTGTATTTTAAATGTTGTAATAATCCGTTTATTTATTTTTTATTCATAAATGAAATTATACATTATAATTCATGCAAAAATTATAAATATGATATCTTTCTGTTCACCTTTTTTTAGGCTTATTTTATTTTTTCTTTTTCTAGGAACTCCACATATCTCCTACTCCCAAAGTGATCCTAGCGGAAACTCTCCGATTACATCAACTTTCGCAATTACGAATGCGACCATTGTTCCATCTCCCGGAAAAAAAATTGAAAATGGAACCCTCATTATTTCTGATGGCTTAATCAGTGATGTTGGAATAAATGTGAGCATCCCTAGCCATGCTGAGATTATTGATGGAAACGGTCTATATGTTTATGCTGGATTTATTGATGGAATGTCACATACTGGGGTAAAAAAACCAGAACCAATAGAAAGACCTAGAAAAATCTTCACACCAGCCCCCCCTAATGACTATGCTGGAATTACACCTGAGATTCAAGCTCTCAATCAACTTGATGTTGAACAAGGAAGAATTAAATCACTTAGAAAAATAGGGTTTGGTATTTCACATACCGTACCACATGGAAGAATGTTGCCTGGCAAAGGAGCCTTAATTGTACTTAAAGATGCAGAACATCCAGACGAATTGATTTTAAGTAACGATTTTTCTCTTTATTCACAGTTTGTTGGCGCTCCAGGTGCATATCCAGGAAATACACTTGGCATAATGGCAAAATGGAGAAACATTTATAAAAATGCCGAACTCTCCCACAAACATTCAAAATTATATGCATCGAGTGCAAAAGGTATTGTTAGACCATCCCAGGACAGAGTTCTACAAGCCTTTTTCCCAGTTGTAGAACAATCACAATCGGTATTTTATAACACAACTACACTTCTCGAAGCTCAGAGAGCAATGCGTTTACAAGATGAAATGGGATTTAAACTAGTACTTGGAAATGTTGAGGAAGCATGGCCTCTTAAAGATACAATTTCAGATAAAGTTAGCCTGTTTTTATCCTTAAATATACCAGCAGAACCAAATATGGCTAATGATGAAGATTCGGAGGAAATACAGAATTTAATTAGTAAAAGAAAAGAGTTCTATAATCGCCAGATGGAACAGTTCAACCACTTTTATTCAACTGGTATTAAGTTTGGATTCACAACAATGAACATGAGTGTATCAAAAATCAAACCTAACCTCATTAAACTACAAGATTTCGGGTTTGATTCTACCAAAGCGTTAGCGACGCTAACCACACATGCAGCCGAAATTTTAGGTATTAGCGAAATTGCAGGGACACTCGAGCCAGGTAAAATTGGTAACGCTGTTATAACAACTGGACCTTATTTTAATGAACGTTCTAACGTAAAAATAGTATTCGTCGATGGCTTAAAATACACTTACGAAACCAAAAAAAAATCTCCTAAAAATAATGACAGCCCCACTAATAAAATGATCCTAGGTTCTTGGAATTATATTGGATCTTCACCCCAACGGGAGATTTCAGGTACATTTATTTTTTCTAACGAAACAGGAGAATTATCTGGGACAATTACTAGTGCTCAAGGTATGTTTTCTGATGGTATGTTAAATGATCTATCTCTTGAAAATAATACCTTAACTTTCAATTATAGTATTGAATTAGGAGGTCAACGCTTAGAATTTATGTTTACTGGAGAACTATCGGAAAACACAATAAATGGAGATTTTTCTATACCAGCCTTTAACACTTCATTTCCAGTAACAGCAACAAAAGAAGAACAACCAGAAGAAAGAAAATGAAAAAAATTTATATCTGTATGTTAATCGGTATTTTGTGCGGAAATATATCTGAAGCACAAACAAAAAATGGTGATGTATTCATACACAATGGAACGGTAATTACAATCACAAATGGAACACTAACCAATACCGACATACTAATCCAAAATGGTAAAATAACTAAAATTGGGAAAAACCTTACCCATCCATCTAATATAGAAACTATAGATGCATCTGGTAAATTCGTAATGCCTGGAATTATTGATGCTCATTCTCATATTGCAGCGACATCAATAAACGAAGCTACTAGCCAAGTTACGGCCGAAGTAAGTATGGAAGATGTAATAAACCCTATGGACGTATCCATTTATCGCGCACTCGCTGGTGGGGTAACATCTATCCACTTAATGCATGGCTCTTCAAATGTAATAGGCGGACAAAACGAAACTATGAAACTCCGCTATGGCACCATGAATCCTGATGATCTTCGGTTTGAAGGTGCCCCTAGAACAATAAAATTTGCACTTGGCGAGAACCCAACTCGTGGAGGAAGATCGAGGGGGATTCAACCTCAAACTCGTATGGGCGTTGAGGCTATGATTAGAAATGCATTTAACGATGCCATTGAGTATCGTAAAGCTTGGAACAAATATCATGCTAATAAAAGCAACAAAAAGGTTGCTCCTATCTATGACCTAAGGATGGAAACTGTGGTTGATATCTTAGAAGGTGATATTTTGGTTCACTGTCATTCTTATAGGGCCGATGAAATATTTATGCTTATGAAGGTGTTTTCCGATTTTGGAATTAAAAAATTAACCTTTCAACATGCTAACGAAGCATATAAGGTAGCACCTGAATTAGCAGCTTTTGGAGCTTCTGCTTCTATTTTTGCTGATTGGTGGGCGTATAAGTTAGAAGTGTACTACTCAACCGCATATAATGCTGCTATACTTACAAAAAATGGAGTTAATACTTCAATCAACTCTGATTCTGGTGAGCTTATTCGTCATTTATATCATGAAGCTGGAAAATCTCAAAAATATGGGCAATTGTCTGACGATGAAGCATTGGCATTGATAACTATTAATCCTGCAATGCAACTAGGTATAGACAACAGAGTTGGCTCCTTAGAAGTTGGAAAAGATGGAGATATAGCAATTTTTGAAAACCATCCCCTATCAATTTATGCAATTCCTCAAATGACCTTTGTAGATGGTGTTAAATATTTCGATATCAAAAACGATTTAGACGACCAACGCATTTATGTGGATCCAGAATCAACTATTGAAGATGTTGTTATTTTTGATAAAGAAGATTACGATATGTGTATGCAAGAAGGAAATATTCTTGAATTCCACGAACTTTTAAACGGAGAGAATTAATGCAACCTATTTATTCATTCATGGTTATATTCGCTCTATACCTCACGGGAAATACATTTGCACAACCTACAATTAGTAATCCTGAAGCTCAGGCAACTAAATTTGCATTAACACATGCTAAAATTTATACCGTAACTAATGGTGTCATTGAAAAAGGAACTATTATCATTAGTGAGGGTATTATTGAGGCGGTTGGATCAAGCGTACAAATCCCAGAAGATGCAGTTGTAATAAATTATCAAGGAAAAGAAATTTATCCAGGTATGATAGATTCTGGCACACAGTTAGGGCTTGTAGAAATTGGTAGTGTAGAAGAATCTAGAGATTACAGAGAATTTGGCGATATCAAACCCCAAATGGATGCTTTGACTGCCGTAAATCCAAATTCAGAAGCTATCCCTGTAACTAGAGTTAGCGGTGTTACTACTGCAATAACAGCGCCATCGGGCGGGGTTTTCCCGGGTATAGCAGCAACTATTCATTTATATGGATATACACCAGATCAAATGTATGCAGGCGCCAAAGGGCTAGTAATTAATTTCCCAAATAGTAGCAGACAAAGAAGGCAGACAAAAGAAGAAGCCACTAAAAATAGAGAAAGGGCTTTAAAAACCCTTAACGAAACGTGGGATAAAGCCGTGCTCTTTGCTACCATTTCGGCTTCCGAAAATTCAAAATATTATCCTGAGATGGACGCCATTACTAGAGTAATTAATGGAGAATTAAATGCATATATCGAGGTGAATGCTGCTAAAGATATTATTAGTGCCCTTAAGTGGGTAAAAGAAAAAAAGCTTAGAAATGTGATTTTTACTGGAGTTTCTGAAGGA
>JAYPYN010000123.1:0-6789 GCA_038154605.1 Balneolaceae bacterium | reverse complement strand
TTTCGCACACAAATAATTGAGTGCAATTATCTATAGGTTTTTGCTCTGAGGTAAAGGGAGCGATTTCTTTCAGGGAATTTGGATTCATTTTCCAAAGTATAAGTGTATTTGGGAAAAATGAGGTTTGAAGATAATTTTTTATATCTTCAGTTTTTTCATTGCCAGCAGCTACAACAATTTCACTAGAATTATGATACAAATATTGTAGAGCCATCATGCTCATAGTAATGCTAGAACCTGAGCGTATCATATCCTCAGAGAAGTATTCACCAAGTGTTTGTGCTTTTTTCCCGTAATCAGTTATTCCTGTAGCTTTGTGCATTTTTAATAAGCACATTAGACCCAATGAATTTGCAGATGGTATAGCGCCATCATAGAGCTGTTTTTGAAGTCCGAGTGGCTGATCTTGGTTTGTTGAAGTTAAATAAAAACCTCCATTTCTGGCATCCCAAAATTTTTGAATGGTTAGGTCTAGATGGATCTTGGCATCATTTAAATATTTGGCATTAAATGTAGCTTGATATAGTTCAAACGCAGCCCAAACAAGATTTAAATAATCGTTTGAAAAACCGGAGATCATAGTTTCACCATCTTTGTAACGGTGGAACAGCGTATTGTCTATAGTTAGACTATTTTTGATGAATTGATAAGCATGAGTAGCAATATGGATATAATGTTGATGTTGAAATACGGCTCCTGCTTTAGCGAAGGCGGCGATCATCAAAGCGTTCCAATCTGTTAGTATCTTATCATCAAGTAGAGGGCGGATACGCTTAGACCGCTCTTGAAATAGTTGTTCTCTGATATCTTTCCAAATTTGCTGATCTTCTAGAGATAGGACTTCGGTTAGATGTAGAATATTTTTGGCTGTTTTTTGCTTAGTGGTCTCGTCTTTGAAATTACCATCATCCGAGACAGAAAATTTTTGCTCAATGAATGCAATATTTTTTCGTAAAATTTCAGATAGTTCATCAGTCTTCCATACATAAAATTTTCCTTCTTCCCCTTCGCTGTCAGCATCTTCAGCAGAATAAAAACCACCTTTTGGGTGCATTAAATCTCGTGAAACATATTCTGCTATTTCATCCACTGTTTGTTTAAAAAGTGGATTTTTTGTGAGTTGCCAAGCCTCGGTGTAAATCATCATCAATAAAGCTTGATCATATAACATTTTTTCAAAATGAGGAAGAAGCCACTCTGAATCGGTTGAATATCGATGAAACCCAAATCCAACATGATCCCAGATGCCACCAAGTCGCATTTTGGTTAAAGTATGCTCAACAGCATCAAGAAACCGTTGCTCTTTTGTAAAATTATATTGACGAAGTAAGAACATTAAATTATGGGGAGATGGAAATTTGGGGGCTTCACCAAATCCACCATCTATACTATCGTATGATTTTATCAACTGTTCTGCTGCAAAATCGATGGCTTCAGTTCCAGGAAATCTCCCTTTTGTAAACTCTTGTGATTGTTTAAATCCTTTTTTTATTTGAGTGATGGCTTTTTGAATTCTTTCAGGTTCATTGTTCCACATTCCATCAATTCCAGGAATTAATTGGCGCATTCCAATCCTATTAAAGCGAGCATCTTTTGGAATATATGTTGCAGCAAAAAAAGGTTCTTTATCGGCATTCATTATTATGGATAATGGCCATCCACCATGCCCATTAATTAATTGACACACCGTCATATAAGTAGCATCGATATCGGGTCGTTCTTCTCTGTCTACTTTTATGTTGATGAATGATTGATTCATCATGTTGGCAATAGTTTGATCCTCAAAACTTTCATGCTCCATTACATGGCACCAATGGCAAGTAGCATAGCCGATAGATAAAAAAATAGGTTTGTTTTCAATTCTTGCTCGTTCAAAGGCTTCATCGCCCCATGGATACCAATCCACTGGATTATATTGGTGTTGTAATAAATAGGGGCTTAATTGGTTGGCTAGATGATTAGGCATGCGTTTTTCTAAGCGTGTTTAAAGAGAACAAAGTAATAGGAATTAATTTAGATGGAGAAAATCTTAAATAACCAATCTAAGAGGAGGAAGACCTAATCCTAGTTGATTTTCTTTTACAAATAAGGTTTTCTTATTCTTATCTAAGTATAATTTAACATCGGGATGGCTAAATACTTCTTCAGAAATAATAATTTCTTTTTCTTTAGCTATATCAACTAGGCGGGCGGCAATATTAACAGTATTTCCAAAATAATCTGTTCTATCATTAAGATTTACAGCTTTGCAATCTCCAAAATGGATGCCGGCTTTAATTTTAAATGCATTTCCTATACCAGAAGAACCTGTAAAAATTTGTTGTATTCGTTCAATTGCTTTTAACGACGATACTGGCTCGCGAAAAACAGCCATTACAGAGTCTCCAATAGTTTTAACTATACCTCCGCGTTCTTCAGCTATAATTTGTTGTATAATTTTAAAGTGATTCATAACACGTCCAATAGCAAACTCATCACCTTCTGTTCTATAAAGTTCTGTAGAGTTCATTAGATCAGTAAATAATATGGTTACTCCACGTGCATTTACACTAGTACCTTCTTTAATCACTTCTCTAGGAAATAAAGTGCGAAATTCTTGAGCGGAGCCGATTTCGCTTGCATAGGTAGCTTCTTGTTTCCAGTCTTTTTTCTCAATAAAACACACTTGTTTTCTTATAGATTTGTTAATAAGTGTTATGTTAGGATATGTTGAAACCTCCATTTCTTGGTTATTAAAGTCTTCATCTTTAATAATTACAGTAAATGTGTTGTGTGCGTCTTCTCTTGCATGAATAAGAATATGGCCTTCTGAGTCTTGCTTTCTTAATACATACGTACCCTCCTCTAGTTTTACATTCAGATATTTGCTTTCATTTATCTTTAAATAATGTTGCGAAATTATATGTGAAGTTGCACTAGGTTCACCAAAAGAGTATTTCTCTTGAGAAATTTTTCTTATTAACGGATGAGGAGTAAATACCATGTGCGTATTGGTATTGAAATCTAAGTCGTAATACGATTCACAATTTTCACAAAAATATGAATTTCTAATTTCTTTGAGTTTAAAAGCACGATTTATTTCAGATTTACAGTTTGGACAACAAACATTCCAATTGAAATCTAATAAATTATGTTTTGCAGCATGTAGAAACACATTTAATACTGAATATTTTTTTTCTCCCCAATATTCTGCTAAATGAAATGGATGTATATTGATTAAATCTTCGTCATCTGCTTTACAAATAAATTGAACTAGATGATTAATTATTCGTTTACGTTTAGTTTCTTTTATAAGAATCTCGGTTATCTGCTTAATTCTTGATTCAGCACCACGCACAAGCGGTTTATAATTATTTATTTCATATCTAAATAAATGTTGATTTGCACACTTTTCGTAATCTTTTAAAATACGTGTGTATCTTTGTTTGAGGATACGTTCCATATACATTGAAGCGAAAAATAATAGGTAACGTTTTGAAGACTTAATCCATACTCTTGTGTTTAAATTAGTCCCTTCAGAATTATAATTTAAGTCAACTTGAAATTTTAGGTATTTAATTAAGCCTGCTTTATAATACCAAGTAGTTCCGAATCGAAATGGACGTTCCCAAAAATAGTGTTCTAGTTCCCAATGTGAATATGAACTTAAGTTCGAATTTGTTACTTCAATAAATTCTTTTGGTGCAGATCTTGTAAGTTGAGTTTGTTTAACAGAAGGAGCCTTTAGCAAACGAAAAATTTGATTTGTATCTGAAACAAGTGGCCATAACGTTTCAGGCGATGCATTCAATTGAATCGACCAATCAAATAATTTTATTCTTTGTCCTGTTTCTTTCAAATTGTATGTAATATTTTTACTCTCAACTCTTATCTTTTAAGATACAAAAAAGAATATATCTTTAAATAATTGTTACACAATACTAATACATTCAAATAATGGCAATAGAAAGAACATTAACAATCCTTAAGCCAGATTGCGTCCGCAAAGAGCTAATAGGAGAAGTGACAAAAAGGATTCAGGCTGCTGGATTTAAAATTTTAGCAATGAAATTAACTAGATTAACCAAAGAGACTGCCGGTGGATTTTATGCGGTGCATAAAGAACGCCCTTTTTTTGGGGAATTGGTTGAGTTTATGAGTAGTGGTGCATGTGTACCTATGATCTTAGAAAAAGAAAACGCGATAGCGGATTTTAGAACTTTTATTGGAGCTACTAATCCTGCTGACGCTGACTCAGGTACAATACGTGCAGATTTTGCTGATAGTGTTGGAGAGAATATAATCCATGGCTCCGACTCTGTAGAAAATGGAAAAATTGAAGCTGCTTATTTTTTTGCAGCATCTGATGTTGTTGCAAATAACAGCTGATTTCTTTTGAAACTATTTTAAAGCCTTGCACTTAATTGATGGGAGGCTTTTTTTGATCTATGAGAAAAACACTAACTATACTATTCCTCTTACAGTATTTATGTTTGAATTGTAATTCAAACGCGCAGCACCATCCAATTGTAAGAACCGGAGCCGAATTACTAATAGCTGAGCATTTATATGAATTAGAAGGCAGAAGCATCGGATTAGTGATGAACCCAACGGCGAGGATAGCTAACGTGCACCTTCTTGATACTTTACTACAACTTAAAGTTGATATTAAAGCGTTATTTTCTCCTGAGCATGGATTTAGAGGTCAATTTTCTGATGGTGAGATTATTGAAGATGGGATAGATCAGCAATCTGGACTTCCTGTTTATTCATTATATGGAGCAACAAAAAAACCCACCCAAGAAATGCTTAAAGGAATAGACTTACTTCTGTTTGATATGCAAGATGTTGGTGCTAGATTTTATACGTTCAATTCCACCATGCGTTATGTAATAGAGGCCGCAAGTAAATATAATATTGAAATATGGATTTTAGATCGACCTAATCCTATTGGTGGTGAATATGTATCTGGTTGGGTTCTTGATCCTGAATTTGAATCAATGGTAGGTTCCCATTTTACTCCTGTTGCTCATGGTATGACACTAGGGGAGTTAGCATTGATGGGTATTGGAGAAGGTTGGTACCAGTTGAATGAAGATCCACAAATAAAAGTAATAAAAATGAAAGGATGGACCCGATGGATGAGGTGGCCCGATACTGGATTACCCTGGATTCCACCATCACCTAATTTACCAACATTTGAACATGCATTTGTGTATTTAGGAACTTGTTTTATTGAAGGAACAAGTATTTCAGAAGGAAGAGGTACCTCTAACCCCTTCTTAACTTTAGGTGCACCTGATTATAGTTCTGATATAGCTCATCTCAATATTTTAAAAGAAAAATATAAAGTTGAAATAGATACACTTAGTTTTAAACCCAAATCCATACCTGGAAAATCATTTCATCCGAAATATGAAGATGTATTATTAAATGGTATATATATACATCCAAAAATTGATTTTATAATGCCTGTGGAATTTGGTGTTGAAGTAACAAATCATTTTTTAAAAAATGCTCCAAAATCTAGATTTAAAGAATACATTGATTTACTAACTGGGAAAAAATTTAATGATACTGATTCCCTAAAAATAAGTTGGCAAAACGAGGTTAATAACTTTAAAATGAAACGAAAAAAATACCTTTTGTATCAATAATTTTTTCTTTTCCATTCGTAACATACAAGTGCGGCAGTTACGGATGCGTTGAGTGATTCTACATTATTTTCCATTGGTAGCATCAATGTGTAATCTGCCATTTTTAATAATTTGGTTGAAACACCACGTCCTTCATTACCTATAATAAATGCGGTTGGGGTATCAAAGTTAGCATCCCAAATTGAGGAGTTTGCAGCACTATCTAATGCACAAATTTTAAAACCGGCTAATTTTAAATCCTTAAATCCTTGCACCGAATTTTGTACTCGAATCACTGGAATACGCCCTGCGGTTCCTGCAGACGTTTTAAAAACAGTTGCGTTAAGAGGAGCCTGAAATTGTGATGGAACTATAACAGCAGAAATACCAGCGGCTGCAGCTGTACGTAAAATAGCCCCAAAATTATGAGGGTCTTCAATGCCATCTAATAAGAGTACACTTGGATTTTCAATGAGATCGACATCTTCAATCCAGTCGAAAAACTCAGTGTATTCTAGGCTAGTAAGTTGAGCCACAAAGCCTTGATGATTTACTTTGCCAACTAGTTTTTCAATTTTTTTTTCTGGTACAATAGTGAAGGGCACTAGATTTTTTTTACAGTTAGAGACTAAATTTAAATAAGAATTTGGGGGAATAGAGTTCTTAATAAATACCTTACTGACCGATTTAGCTTTTGCAATCACTGTTTCACAAACAGGATTTCTACCATAAATAAAAAAATTATCAGATTTGGACATATTTTATTTTATAAAAAACCAACTTTTATGTATAATAAGTAAAATAGTAGTTGTTAAGATAAGGACATGTACGAGGAACCGAAAGAAAAGTATTCTTTAGTAAGTGAAAATTCATCATTGATAGATACACCTACCCGCCATTTGAGTAGTTTTTCTGTATTTTTTGACAAGGTGCACTCGATAAATGGATTACATTTGTTATCCGCCTTATTTCAGATTTTTTTGGGCGCATCTTTGGTAGCGCTTTCTCTGCTAAATTTGATCCAATCAGCTTGGATCGCGACCATTCTTACAGTCGTCGGCAGCGTTGCAATCATAACAGGTTTTTATTTTTTGTACTACATTTTTAATCATTCAAATGCATTCGATTCTCTATTAAATAAAGCAATAAAAAGAGTTATAAATACCCAGAATTA
>JAYPYN010000122.1:1752-6895 GCA_038154605.1 Balneolaceae bacterium | reverse complement strand
CTATAATGATGTTATGTTAATGACATCATTTGTGGAAAGAGGTCAATCAAAAATTGAATTATTTGATACAAAACCTATAAAGACTTTAATAATACCAGCACAGAATTCAGAAGCATTATTTGCTGTTGGGAAACCGATTTTCATAGATGAAAACCAAATAGGTTTCATAAGGTTTTACGTTAATGAAATATTCATAGTGAATATCAATACTGGAGAACAAAAAAAATTAAGAATTGAGCAATTAGATGACAAAAGTAATTATGAAAAAAGAGGAAATGTATTAATACCTACTAATGCTATATTTTTAGATATCGCAAATCAAGAAGAAAACATATTTATTCTTACAGGCTCAAGAAATGAAAAAGGACAGCTCCTTATTGAAGTAAATAGTAAGCTTAAAGTTAAAAAATATTTTTATTTAGATACATCAATAAGTCGATTTTCAATAAAGAATAATGTTATAATTGGGTATTCTCATAAAAGTGGTGAATATTTTAAATTTATTATATGATAAAAATTGAAAATATTTCAAAAAAAATTGGCAAAAAAAATATTCTTAACCCTATAAGTTTTCAGTTAGATACTTCAAAAGTAACAGCGCTTATCGCTCCAAATGGATACGGAAAAAGTACTCTACTTAAAATTCTCATAAAAGCGATATTTCCAACTACTGGAAATTTAGCATTTTCCACTGGATCAAGTATTTCATTTGTAGGAGAAGAGGTTGAATTTATAGAATACGAGACTGTCCATACTGCTATAACAAAAGAATGTTTACTGAATAGTTTTTATCCAAAAAAAAGTGATGTATATAAGATTTTAGAAATATTGAATGTAAATGACAAAATTCATAGCAAATTTAAATCCCTTTCAAAAGGGGAAAAACGAAGAGTAGCATTAGCAAAAGGACTGATATCAGACTCAAAGTATTTAATTTTAGATGAACCCTTTGACGGACTTGATGCCATAGGAAGGCATTCACTTTATCAGATCCTGTTAAAAAGAAAAGAAAATGAAGTAGGTACATTACTCTCTACTCATTTATTGCATGATTTAGAGAAAATTATTGACCAAGTTATTTTTCTATTTAAGGATGGTTTTGCATTACATAGCCTAAATGAAATACAAAATAATCCAAGTAAAATTTTAGAGAAATCTGGTAAACAAGATATTGATGGAAACATACAAACTTTAAATGACTTATATATAGCTCTCCATGCATAAAAACATGTTTTTGATTTCATATTTATTATATGATCTATGGAAAAATCTGATCTTTAGAGTTCTTTTAAGTGTACAATTTGTGATGGTGTTCACTAGTGTACTTCTAGTAAAAACAAATAATACCGGTGAACTTGAAATACGATATTTTCCTAACGAATATACAAGCATTATTTTGGAAGGTATTTTTCCTTCTTTTATACCAATAATTTTCATTGTTTTTATTTTTTTGAGTATTGATTTCGTCAAGAAATTATATACAAGCACTTTTTTACATAGCATTCTCTCAAATGGATTTTCTAGAAGGGTTTTACTGAACTATAGTTATTTGTTAATATTTTTGGTGTCTCTTGTTACTGCTTTTTCTTGTAACTTTTTTTATGAATTAGATTTTGCCAAATTTTTAGGTTTATTCCTTAGCCTATGTATTATATATATGCAGATTACATTTTTATTTTCTGTTGGGATAGCCGGTAACGCAACACTACTTATTTATTTGATTTTCTTTCTATTTATACCCTTTGCAATAAAGGATTTTGTCTTGATAAGTTTAGTTCAAAATGTTCACGAATTAATCTATCAATCGGTCAACTATTTATTTGAATTTATGTCTGTTGCATGGGATATTTTTGGAGTAAATCCATCTAAACAAATTAATATGCCTACATTGGTGGCTAGTATATTATTAATGTATTTAGTATCTATTATTTCATTTTCCAAGAAGGAATTTTATTGATTTTATCAAAATGTTTGAATCCATTATAAATAATGTCGCTCGTTTTAGACCTGGATTATTCTAGAAAGCTTCCTCTGAAATCGATCTCGCTGAACCCTATATTCATTGATGAAAAAGTATTGTGTAAGTTTTTGAATTATCACTATCGTACTTCTTTAAAAGAACTAAAAAATAATACACTGAAAAAGCATAAATTAGATACAAAAATTATTTTGAGTAAATGAATTTTTTATAACAAATTAAAGAAGAGTGCTAAAATCAAATTTGATTGAATTCAACTATATAAAACTATGAAAACGTTAGTTTTACATCAAATGGAACAGATTGAAGGTGCTTGCGCTGCTTTTACAGTTGTGGTATATACACAGTCTGAATAATTAATGGCAAATAATTAAAAGTTTAAGGTATTTGGACATGAATAATATTTTGAGGTTAGCTCTGCTAATTGGAATAGTTTTGTTAGCAATTTCTTTTAATGGACTAATAGACAAGCAGTACGTTATTTCTGGATATATAATATTAATAGTAAGTTTTTTATTTTACTCAATTAATAGATATAGATTGAAATTATCAGAAAACAATAAAAATTTTTCTGACTGAGTAATTATTAAAATTTTGCTTCGATTGATTCCAACATTATCTAATAATAAGTTACTCTTTATTGTAAATACATAATGTAATTTCATGAAAGTAGAGAAAATTATTACAGCTTCCATTTTGACATTAATCTTTATAATGTTTTGGGTAGTAACAGATACTGTGAAAGATTTTATTATTCTTTCAATATCAACGTTACTTACAGGGGTCATAATGGAAATATTTTATTGGAGAAGAGCAAGAAAAGAGGGTAAAAAAGATCTAATTGATCTGTTAACGGCTGTATTCAAAAAGAATTCAAAATGATGCCACTCTAGATTAAACTTTATGTTCAATAATTTTATTGAAAAATGACAGGGTTTTGAATATGATTTTCCTAGTTGGTAAAAATATTCTCTGAAACTGTGGAAAACTTCCTCTGAAATCGATGTTGCTGAACCCTATATTCTTACCAGTAATAATAGTCGATCACGTATGTAGTTCCATTCCTTTATGTACCTCATTTTTGATACCGAAACCACCGGTTTACCACGAGATTTTTCAGCACCAATCACCGATTTAGATAATTGGCCACGCCTAGTACAACTTGCTTGGCAACTTCATGATCATACTGGGAAGCTCATTAGCAGCGGAAACTACATTGTAAAACCAGAGGGATTTACCATCCCATTCAACTCCGAAAAGATACACGGTATTTCTACAAAGAAAGCCAACGATGAAGGACTTGATCTCGCATTTGTGTTAAGCGAATTCCGCAAAGACATGGATAAAGCGTACTTTCTAATCGGCCATAATGTAAGTTTTGACGAATCGGTAATGGGAGCCGAGTTCCTTCGCAAGAAGATGCCCTCGGCGATCATGGATAAACCCAAAATTGATACTAAAGACGAATCCACCGAATATGTAGGAATTCCGAACGGTCGTGGTGGATTTAAATGGCCTTCTTTGGGAGAATTACATTGGAAATTATTCGACAGAGGATTTGAAGACGCCCACGATGCCGCCGCCGACGTAGAAGCAACCACTCGGGCATTTTTAGAGTTGGTGCGGATGGGTATTATCAAAGTTAATTTTCCTCTCGATGCCCGATTGTACGAGTCATCCCAAAGCTACATCGTACGGGAACATTATATCGATTTGGTATCTCCTTCTCGCTTGAAAAAAAAAGACGATGAATTAGTAGAAGCGGATGGGAAAAGCCCATCAGAGGAAACTCCTGCACTACAACTTTCTAAAGATATTGCATTTACCCATTTGCATAATCATTCCAAATTTTCGGTCCTAAAGGCAACAGCAGGGGTAAAAGAATTAGTACAAAAAGCAAAAGAACAAGGAATGCCCGCGGTGGCATTAACCGACCTTGGAAATATGTATGGTGCATTTGCATTCACTTCTGCCGCACATGCAGCAGGAATTAAACCCATTATCGGATGCGAATTGTACGTGGTGGACAACCGTCATGCCAAGAAATTTACCCGAGAACATAGAGATCGGCGCTTTCAAATCGTGCTCTTAGCCAAAAATACGGAGGGATATAAAAATTTGGCTAAAATATGTTCCATTGGATTTACTGAGGGTTATTACTATAAATTTCCTCGCATCGATAAGGAAGTGATAAAAGATCACGCAGAAGGACTTATTTGTTTAAGCGGTGGTACGCATGGATTGCTGGGTGATCTGATTCTGAATAAAGGCGAAGAGTACGCAGAGGAAGAACTGAAATGGTGGATGGATCTCTTTGGAGATGATTTCTACCTCGAAGTGATTAATCATGGATTGGATGAAGAACAGCGAGTGAACGAAATTTTTAAGCAGTTTTCTATTACTCATGATGTACAGCTAGTTGCCACTAACAACACCTTCTATCTCGAAAAAGAAGATGCCGAAGCCCACGATGCACTCATTTGTATTGATGATGGAGCGCTAAAAAGTACTCCCATTGGGCGTGGGCGAGAATTCCGTTATGGATTTCCAAATCAAGAGTTTTGGTTTAAAGACACGGAAGCGATGATTGAATTATTTCCAGAAATGCCAGAAGCCATTGCTAATACGCAGGAAATAGTCGACAAAATTGAAGAGATAAAACTTGATCGTGATGTAATACTGCCAAAATTTGAAATCCCGGCACAGTTTGAAACAGAAGACGATTACTTACGCCATTTAACCCTTGAGGGCGCCAAGCCACGTTATCCAGAATTAACACAAGAAATTGAAGATCGTATTGAGTTGGAGCTGGGCATTATAAAAGACATGGGTTTTCCAGGCTATTTTTTGATTGTGCAAGATTTTATTGCTGCAGCTCGGGAAATGGGCGTATATGTGGGGCCTGGACGAGGTTCTGCGGCAGGTTCGGTCGTGGCGTATTGTACTGGAATTACCAACATCGATCCTCTTAAATACGACTTACTTTTTGAGCGATTCCTAAATCCTGAGCGTATCTCCATGCCCGATATCGACATCGATTTTGATGATGATGGCCGCGCTCGTGTTATAGATTATGTGGTGGAGAAATATGGAAAAGATCAGGTAGCTCACATCATTACATTTGGGTCGATGGCAGCTCGATCTTCGGTACGTGATGTGGCCCGA
>JAYPYN010000122.1:0-1742 GCA_038154605.1 Balneolaceae bacterium | reverse complement strand
ATTAGTACCTGAGCGACCGGGTACATCCCTTGATGATGCCTTTTCGGAGGTAAAAGAACTAAGAGACCTTAAAGCAGGAGAAGGATTGGAATCGGAGACATTGCGAATGGCGCATGTGTTGGAAGGTTCAGTCCGAAATACAGGAATTCACGCCGCAGGGATTATTATCGCACCTGATAATCTCACCGAATACATTCCAGTGGCAACTGCAAAAGACGCTGACCTAACCGTTACGCAGTTTGAAGGAAGTGTGATAGAAAATGCAGGAATGCTGAAGATGGATTTTCTAGGCTTAAAAACATTATCTATTCTTAAAACAGCAATTGGATATGTAAAAGAGAATTTTGGTAAACAATATAATCTCGATGATATTCCTCTTGATGATGAAAAAACGTATCAATTATATCAAAAAGGAGGAACCTTAGGCACTTTTCAGTTCGAAAGTGAGGGGATGCGTAAATATCTAAAAGATTTGAAACCCTCAAACATCAACGATTTGATTGCAATGAATGCCCTCTATCGACCAGGGCCTATGCAATTTATTCCAGATTATATCCGCAGAAAGCATGGGGAGGAACAAGTAGAATTCGACCATGAATTAATTAAAGAAATTCTTGAACCAACCTATGGAATCATGATCTATCAAGAGCAGATCATGAACGTAGCCCAAAAATTAGCAGGTTATTCATTAGGGGGTGCCGATTTGCTTCGTCGTGCAATGGGGAAGAAAAAGCGCGAAGTAATGGAAAAGGAAAAGCCGAAATTCGTAGAAGGTGCAAAAAATAACGGCGTAGATGAAAGCACTGCTAAAGCAATTTTCGAAAAAATGGAGATGTTTGCGAGTTATGGTTTTAACAAATCTCATTCCGCAGCCTATTCAGTAGTCGCCTATCAAACCATGTATTTCAAAGCTAATTATCCGGCTGAATACATGGCAGCAGTGATGAGCCATAATATGAGTGACATCAAAAAAGTAGCTGCTTTTATCGAAGAGTCCCAAAAAATGGGCATCCCAGTTGATCCTCCAAATATCAATACAGCACGTGGTAAATTTGTATCAAAAAACGGGCATGTACAATATGGAATGAGCGCCATTAAAGGTGTAGGTTCAAGTGCCATTGCCCACATTGTAGAGGAACGCGAAGAACATGGTCTGTTCCAAAGTGTATTTGATTTCGCTTCTCGAATAGATGCTCGAGTATGCAACAAAAAAACATTAGAAAGTCTAATACAATCCGGCGCTTTTGATACACTAAATGATAACCGAGCAGAACTTTTAATGGGAATGGAAGATATTCTAGCTTTTGCACATCGCAAGCAGGAAGAAGCAAGGTTAAATCAAGGAAACCTTTTCGGCGGAACAGGAGGAAGTTCGGTACTTCAAGAACCAAAACTTAAACCATATCCAAAATGGAGTAGTATAGAGCGACTAAATAAAGAGAGAGAATTGATTGGTTTTTATTTGAGTGGACATCCTCTGAACAGATATAAAGAAGATATTCGCCTTTTTGGAAAACAAAACTTAAAAGAAGAAAGCCTTGGGCAACTGCAGCACGATTCTGAGCTGCGATTTATAGCTATTATAACTTCAAAACGGCAAGCAGTTGACAAAAAAGGACGCCCAATCGCCTTTTTGATGGTGGAGGATTTATACTCATCGCTAGAGGTAGCGGTATTCAGTCGCGAGTTTGATAAATTTGCTCCACTTATAGAAGTAGACAATGTGGTATATATCACAGGAC
>JAYPYN010000121.1:5530-6901 GCA_038154605.1 Balneolaceae bacterium | reverse complement strand
ATCTTACTGATCTTAAATTGATTGGTTCTATTCATTTAAGGTATAATGTTGTATATAATTTATTAAACAGACACCTAGACGGATACCCTCATCTTCTTACTGCTTATTCCATTGCTCAAGAACAAAAATATAAAAACCAGTATTTGTCTATTCTAAACTCGTTGGCTTCTTTCGAAATGAACCAAAATAACCTAAGTGCATCTCTGCGCTATGCAAACGAAGGTATGAAGCTTGCGCAGCAGCATAATGATATGCAGTTTATTTTAAATTTTAATGAGCTCTACGGCTGTCTGTATGGGATGCTTCATAATTACGAATTATCAAATGCCTATTACTCTGAAGTTCTCGCTTATTATCAACGATTAGGGAATCCAGAGGACATCAATCGAATTAAATTGCAATTGGCACATAATTTATTGGGATCGGGGCGCGAGGAAGCAGCAGCAGTGATATTGAATGAATTATTATCTGTTGAATTGAATGGTTTTAACAAAATTCGCTTATATACATATTTAGCCGAGTTAGAGGTTCGCGCATCGAATTACACCCAAGCGAAAGCATACCTAGATACCATACTGTCAGAATTGAATCCTAATTTAGCTCCTCAAGCCCAACATATCTATGATAAGTATTTAAAACTCCCAACTGTTTCGAATCAGGAGAAGCTTGGGTTTGCCCTTCACCGACTACAGATAACTGCAAGAAGCAACGATCTGATGCGCATGGATAACACCTTTGACTTGGCAGAGTTATACCAACATTTCGACATCGATAGTGCGTTCTACTATGGTTATCAGGGGATAAATCAATTAGAGAAACGCAGAACAAGTACCCGCGCCTCTACCATCAAAAGCCATCTCGTAGTAAACTGGCAATCCTTCTATTATCTGATGGCAAGCTGGGAGGTAGTCCATCGCCAAGATTATAGCGCTGCGTTTGAACTGTTTGAGTATGCCAAATCACGCACCTTGTTTGATCAGATTTTTGAGCGTCAGCAAATGCAAACCTTAATGCGTCATCATCCAAAAAAAGGGGATGTTATGGCGCTTCAGAAAAAGATTGATCGGTTGTATAATCGTATTCATGGGAAGTACTATGGTGGGGACTATCACGCTGATATGGTAGAATTGGCCAACTTAGAAATGGACTATCATTCTATGGTGGATGACTTAGAAAGTAATGCTGAAGAGCCGATGCGCCTTGAGTATCCGCCGGTTCGGAGTGTGGAACAAGTTCGTTCAGACTTAGATGAACACACCGCCTACATAAGCTATGGAAGTAGAGGGTCTGATCTTTTCATATTATTACTAACTCAGCAAGGGATTCATTTTGAATCTGTTGAGCTAGGTTCTGAAGCTTCAGTGTATCTTT
>JAYPYN010000121.1:0-5520 GCA_038154605.1 Balneolaceae bacterium | reverse complement strand
AATACCTACCGAAAAGCCATTATGCAAATCGAGGATCGATCATCGTTGAAGACACTTTCACAGGATATAACGGCGATATTGATAGATCCAGTGAAGGAGCATTTGAAGGGGATCGATCATTTAGTAATTTCCCCCGATGGAGGGTTACATTTGTTGCCTTTTGAGGCATTATTACTAGACGATACCTATTTGATAGAACGATATTCTGTTAAATATGTGCCATCGATGTCGGTTTATGATGTGATTGATGATCCGAGGATACGAGTATTTGATAATGAGTTATTAGCGATGGCAAGTACAGATACACCGTCGTCGCTTTCTACCTTAGCCTATGCAATGGCAGAAGTAGATTCAATAAGTACGTACTATTCAAATTCAACTATTTTAAAACATAAGCAAGCATCAGAAGATGCCTTTAAGAATTTGCCGCTTTCAGGATATCGGATTATTCATCTTGCTGCCCATGGGCGTTTGGATGAGCATCTTCCCGATCAAAGTGGATTAATGTTAGCTGCAATTACTTCGTTGTCGCCCGTTGCGGAGGATGGGTATCTAAATGCACGTGAAATTGCTCAGATGGATATTAACTCGGAGTTGGTGGTGTTGAGTGCGTGTAATACAGGAAAGGGGAGAGTGATACATGGAGAAGGAGTGTTGGGGCTTCAGCGAGCGTTTCTTTCTGCCGGGGCGTCTTCGGTCATGGTGAGTTTATGGAATATATTTGATCGAAGTACGCCGGTATTTATGGATACCTTTTATCGAGAGTTAGTAGAAGCACAGCAAGAACAGACCACGTTTATGGACATGCTTAAACGCAGTATAGGAGTGAGTGCATCCGACCTTGTAGATTATAAGACGTTGGCTCTTCAACGGGCAAAAAACAAAATGATCAAGCATCCTTATTACCATCACCCAGTGCATTGGGCACCTTTTATCTTAACTGGTAAGTAAAGTAGCTGGCTTTAAACGATATTTCGAAGCAACTATACCAACCGCTTTTGCTTGTAATTATTTAGCTTTTAGGAAATCCGTCTCTAATATTAATATCCCTTTGAGGGAAAGGAATCTCAATATTATACTCTTCAAATTTTCGAACTATCGCTTGATTAAGTTCATCCAAGACGATGAATCGATCGCGAACGTTAGGTATCATTACAAGAAGTTTCATGTTCCAAGCAGAATCCCCAAAACTTCTTAATTGAACTCTATGCTTTGGTTTACGCATAACATGTTTGCTTTCTAAAGCAACCTCATCCAATGCGTTTAAAACGGTATCTAAATTTGAATTGTAGGATACACCTACATCAACTACTAATACATAACTAGGATCACCATGGGAATAATTGATTACATCTTTACTAACAAACTCACTATTGGGTACAATAATAGAGATGTTATCCATGGTTTTAATTTTGGTTGAGCGTATGTTAATTTCCTCCACATCACCCTCTATACCATTTACCTCTACTCTATCTCCAACGCTTATAGGGCGTTCGAAAAGGACAATTAAACCCGAAATAAAATTTGAGGTTACATTTTGTAAACCAAAACCAATACCTACTGACAGAAAACCGAAAACAACAGCAAGACCAGTTAAATCCACTCCTAAAAATTGAAAAGATACAAACAAACCTATGATCACAATTACATATTGCGACATTCTACCAAGTGTATACCTCAGGCCTTTATCGTTTATAAAACGTGGTAAAATGGTATTCTGAAGTAACTGTTTAACTACCGAAGCTGAATAAGAAAATGCTACAATAAAAAGAATAAAAATTAAGATAGAAAGAAAGGTAACGGGTGTATCGGCTATGTTAAATAAGGTTAGTTGAAGAAAATCCCCGATGTAAGCCAACATTTCCCCAAATGAATAGCTAGAGGAATTTGGAATATTCCCTGTATTCTCAATCTGAAAAGTCGATGAATCAGGTTGAGCTATTAGTGAATCTTGTAACAACATATTTTCATGAGTTTTTAATGTATCAATACAAAAGGAATGGACGGTTCAATGGATTGTAATCTAATTACTAAATCATTAATCCAAAATAGTATGAATAAAAAAAACAGTTTTTCTCGTGATTATTGCTCTACTATTTAAGATCAAATAGAAACCAGACTACGGATATTAATTGTGCCAAAAATTGATTAGAGATACTAAGTTCAAAAAAAAGCCGAAATAGATAGATTCTATTCCGGCTTATACATTCAGTAAAGGATCAATTAAGGCATTTTTACATAATCAGATTGCCATATCTCATCATTATAGTCTTTAATGGTTCTATCGCTCGAAAACTTGCCAACTTTTGCTACATTAATAATGGCTTTACGTGTCCATTCTTTTTTGTTTTTAAATAGTTTCTCAACTCTTTCTTGTTCCTTAACATAATCTTCATAATCGGCTAGTACCAAGAAATAGTCATTTTCATGTAAAAGAGCGTTAATTATGGGGTGGAAAAGAGATGTGTCTTCGGGTGAGAAAAACCCATCTTTTATCTGATCTAGAGCACGTTTTAATTCTGCGTTACTATGATAGTAGGTATTAGAATCGTAACCAGAAAGGCGAAGTTCGGCAACCTCTTCAACGGTTAACCCAAAAATAAAGATGTTTTCATCACCAACTTCTTCCTTTATTTCAACGTTGGCACCATCTAAAGTACCTATAGTAAGAGCACCATTAAGGGCAAATTTCATGTTGCCTGTTCCTGATGCTTCCATTCCAGCAGTAGAAATTTGTTCTGAAAGATCGGCCGCTGGAATCATAATTTCTGCAAGAGTAACCCTATAATTTGGTAAGAAAATACATTTTAGCTTGTCTTTAACCTCAGGATCGTTGTTAACTACTTCACCAATTGCGTTAATTAATTTAATATGCATTTTAGCCATAGCATAGCCTGGCGCTGCTTTACCACCAAAGATTACCGTTCTTGGTACTACATCAAGCGCTGGATTTTCTTTTATACGATTATAAAGTGTGATAACATGCAAGGCTGCCATCAATTGGCGCTTGTACTCATGGATGCGCTTAATTTGTATATCAAATAGAGAGGTTGGATCTACGTCTATACCTTGAGTGTCTTTGATATAATTTGCTAAACGTTTTTTATTTTCCAATTTAATTGAGGAAAATTCACTATTGAATTTAGAATCGTCAACAAAATTCATCAAGTCTTGCAGCTTGTCGAGATCTGTTATCCAGCCGTTTCCAATATTTTTTGTGATTAAAGAGGATAACTCAACGTTGCATTGCTTTAACCAGCGACGAGGAGTAATTCCATTGGTTTTGTTTGTGAATTTATCAGGGTATAGCTCATTAAAATCGTGGAACATACTTTCTACTAACAATCGAGAATGTAGCGCAGCAACACCATTTACTTTATGTGAACCGACAATTCCAAGATGTGCCATATGTACAACAGGATGTTCTCCTTCACTTACAATACTCATTTGGCTCATTTTGTGCTTATCATCATTAAATTTCACCTTTATTTCATCCATAAATCTACGATTGATCTCATAGATGATGTTTAGATGCCGTGGGAGTAAATTTTTCATCAAAGTAACGGGCCATTTTTCTAATGCTTCTGGCATTAAAGTATGGTTGGTATAAGCCATTGTATTGGTAGTGATTTCCCAAGCTTTATCCCATTCCATGTCAACTTCATCAAGCAAAATGCGCATTAATTCAGGAATAGCAAGATTTGGATGTGTATCATTACATTGGATAGCAACTTTTTCGGGGAGTTTCGACCAATCTTCGGTTTGATTTTTGAAGCGACGAATGATGTCTTGCATAGAAGCTGCAACTAGGAAATATTCTTGCTTCAATCGAAGTTCCTGACCAACAAATACTTTATCATTTGGATATAAAACTCTGGTAATATTCTGTTCTAGTTGGTTATCTCTTACAGCATCAATGTACTGACCTTGATTAAAACTATGTAAATCTAAGGCTGTATCCGATTCTGCTTTCCAAAGTCGTAGATTGTTTACGATGTTATTATCGTATCCGGGTATCATGGTGTCGTAAGCAACAGCTAAAACTTTTTCGGTATTTTGCCAAGCGTATTGGATGCCACCACCCGATTTAGGAGCCATATGTTGATGCCCATAAAATTCAACTCGATATTGAATTTTTGGGCGTACTATATCCCAAGGGTTTCCATATCTCAACCACAAATCGGGTTTTTCAATTTGATATCCATGCTGAACTTGTTGATAAAAAATACCATAATCGTATCGGAGTCCGTATCCAGTAGCGGGAACTCCTAATGTTGCCATAGAATCTAGGAAACAAGCAGCTAGCCGACCTAGCCCACCATTCCCGAGTCCAGCATCCCATTCTGCATTTCTTAAATCGTCATAATCTAACCCAAGATCGGCACAAGCATCTGCCACCTCTTGTTGTACATCTAAGTTTACAACCATATTATCGAGCAGGCGCCCAATCAGGTATTCCATCGATAAGTAATACACTCTTTTTACATCTTTACGATGGTAGTGTTGTTGTGTTTTAATCCACTTATCATGCAGGCGATCGGCTAGAGTTAGTACAATGCTTCGGTATTCATCCCATGGATTTTTTGAAAATTCATCTTTAGCAAGAGTATGACGAAGGTGTAATTTTATGTCTTCTCTCAAAGACTCTTTATTTAATCCGGTTCTAACTTCAACCTCAGACATTTTTTTTTCTTTAGACATTCTTTTAAAATTTCATGGGAGTTTTATTAACAATAAAACTTTTAAGTTATTAATTTTCTTTATAATACACTCCAAGATCTGGAATAAATTTCGGCCGGGTTAGGTTGACTGAGAAATTCAAATTATGAAACGACTCATATGCTTCAATTGCAACAAAATCCTGCAAAAAAATACCAAATACGCTGGAACCGCTACCACTCATACTTGCAAATGTTGCGCCATAATCATAAAACTGATCTTTCAAATTTCCTACTAATTCAAGGCGTGGGATTACTGCTGGCTCAAGGTCGTTTTGTAATAAAAAGTTCCATTCTTCAATTTCCTGTTCAACAAGTAAATTACGGAGCGAAAAATCGGGCTGGGAATTAGGTATACAGGATTGGTAAGCTTCTGGGGTAGAGCTAAACACATCAGGAAAAACAGTAATGATAGATGCATTTGGCTGAATATCTAAAAATTCAATTTTATCGCCTAAACCAGAACCTATACCTGCTTTTCCATGAATGAAAAAAGGTACATCCGCACCAAGTTTTTTTCCTAGGGATGCAAGATCATCAATTGATAGGCCTAGATTAGAGATCTTGTTTAACATTCTTAGAGTTGTGGCGGCGTTACTGCTTCCTCCCCCCAAGCCGGCACCTGCTGGTATGCGCTTGTGTACGTATATATTGTATTCATCGCGTAAACCCGCTTCCTTTTGAAGTAATTTAATTGCTTTATTTATCAGGTTTGATTCGTCGATTGGAATGGTAGGTTCACTCATTTCCAATCGCATATTTGATGAAGCCCGAACTTCAAACCGGTCGCTCCATTCAATAA
>JAYPYN010000120.1:0-6923 GCA_038154605.1 Balneolaceae bacterium | reverse complement strand
TTTTGATGTTCTGCAATTTCTCGAATCAATGCCATCTCTTCACTATCAAACTTACCTGGAGCACGTAGCATACTCTGATTTCTTGAAACAACCTGCTCAGGTTCGTATCCATAAGTTTGTTTGAGCCCATTATTGGCAATCAAGATATTATTGTCATTATCCAGCAAGTAAATTGCCTCGCTCAAGGAATCGAATAAATCGCGATAACTTTGCATGCTTTTCTCCGATTCTTTAAAAGCTATTACCCTATCGGTTACGTTCGCAACCAAAGAATAGACTGAAACAACTCTACCTTCTGAATTATATAGAATTGAATTATACCATTCAGTATATAGTATGTTACCACTTTTTGTCACGTTTCTATAAACTAATGTAAAACTATCGTTTTGTTCTTGAACATGCTTTTTAAACGTATCTTTAACTAGTTCTTGATCTTCCTTATAAACAAAATCCATAAGAATAGTATGATCTGTTACAACTTCATCTTCTTTCCAACCAAATAATTCAGTTGTTTTGTCCGACCATCTTAAAATTTCTCCTGAATATTTCCATTCTATTTCAGCCAATGGAAATCCTTGAAAACCTAAAGGAGAACTCAATAAAATACTATTTTTACTATTAATTATATTTGTTAAATCGTGTGCTATTAGTAGTTTAGCTGGTTTATTTAAATATGTAATTAAGTGACTAGAAAATTGAATAATTTTTTCATCTTTACGGATATTTTTTAAAATCCATACCTTATCAAATGTCGAAGATCCTTGATGTTCTTTAATCCTGTCTGAAATTATTTTTGGTGATTCTTCAATAAGATCATGAAGGGTACAATTTAGAAGCGAGTTCTTATCGATGCCTAAAAATTGCATAACTGGGATATTAACATCTAAAATTTGTAAGGACCCTTGTTCACATACAAACAAATACTGAGAGTCAAAAAAACCATTATTTATATTCATACTATTGGTTTTGCGATCTTACAACTTTCATTTTTTATTATGTAATCTGCGCAGATTATTAAATAAAAAAAAATGAAAAATAACATTTGCGATTAGAATGCTCCTAAAGTTCAATTTTTTTATCTTATACACTGTTCAACTATATGGATTATTTTTTATAAATGACATCAAATCTTATTGAGATAACTTTACCCGACGGTACTTCAAGATCCTATGAAAGTAAAATAACTGGAATTCAAATTGCTGAATCAATCTCTGTTGGTTTAGCAAGAATAGCATTAAGTATTACTGTAGATGGAGAAATTTGGGATTTAGACCGTCCAATTACAAAAAATGCATCTATTGCAATTAATACATGGGATTCGATGGAGGGTAAATCCACATTTTGGCACTCATCTGCACATGTACTAGCAGAAGCCATACAAGCATTATACCCTAATGCTAAATTTGGTATCGGTCCGGCCATCGAAACTGGATTTTATTACGATATAGATTTTGGCGATGAACAAATTTCACAAGAAGATTTAGTCCACATTGAAAAGAAATTTTTAGAGCTAGCCAGAAATAAATCAACGTTTAATAGAAAAATTATATCCAAAGCTGATGCCCTAGCATTCTACGAGCTGAAAAATAATCCATACAAATTAGATCTTATAAATGGGCTTGATGAAGGAGAAATAACATTTTATACTCAAGGGTCTTTTACTGATTTGTGCCGAGGACCTCATGTCCCATCAACTGGGGTAATAAAAGCCATTAAATTAACCAATCTTGCAGGTGCTTACTGGCGCGGGGATGTAAACTCCAAGCAATTAACAAGAATATATGGGGTTTCTTTCCCTAAGCAAAAATTACTTGATGAACACCTGCATAGAATTGAAGAAGCAAAGAGACGCGATCATCGCAAACTGGGTAAAGAGCTAGGAATTTACATGATAGACAAAATGGTAGGAAGTGGTTTACCAATTTGGCTACCAAAAGGCACTACGTTGCGCCGCACGCTAGAAGCATTTCTTCGAGAAGAGCAACTTGAGCGCGGTTATCAGGAAGTAATAACACCCCACATCGGGAGTCTAGAGCTTTATCGAACTTCTGGACATTATCCCTATTATCAAGACTCCCAATTCAATCCAATAGAAGTTGATGATGAAGAGTATATGCTAAAACCCATGAATTGTCCTCATCATCATAGAATATTCTCTTCTGAAAGAAGATCTTATCGCGAATTACCATTACGCCTAGCCGAGTTTGGCTCAGTATATAGGTACGAACAATCTGGCGAATTAAGTGGTTTATCCCGCGTTCGAGGATTTACACAAGATGACGCACATATTTACTGTATGCACGACCAGCTTAAACAAGAAATAAAAAACACCATAGAATTAACACAATTTGTATTTAAAACTTTCGGTATGCCCGTAGATATTCGTCTTTCTTTCAGAGATGAAAACGATGAAAAATATGGTGGTAACACAGAATATTGGGATCGCGCACAACAAGAAATCAAAGAAGCAGCCGACGAAATGGGGCTTGATTATACAGTTGTTCCAGGGGAAGCAAGCTTTTATGGACCAAAAATTGATTTCATAATTAGAGATGCGATAGGTCGTAAGTGGCAATTAGGAACTGTACAAGTAGATTACGTAATGCCGGAACGTTTTGAATTAACCTACACTGGTTCAGATAATGAAAAACACCGTCCTGTAATTATACATCGTGCTCCATTTGGAAGTATGGAACGATTTACGAGTATATTAATAGAGCATTTTGCTGGTAATTTCCCTTTATGGCTGGCTCCAGAGCAATTAATTATACTTCCTATAAGTGATTCTCAAAATGATACAGCTTATGAATATGCCTCTACACTAAAAAATCATGGCCTTAGGCTTCGAGTTGATGACCGAAGCGAACAAATAGGCGCAAAAATTAGAGATGCCGAAACTGCCAAAATTCCATATATGTTGATTATTGGTGCAAAAGAATTAGAAAATGGCACGGTTTCTGTTAGAAAACATCGTAAAGGAAATATTGGAACTTTCAATTTTTCTGATTTTCTTTCTACCATCAACAAAGAAATAAATGAGAAGTCATTAACTCAAGAATAAATAAATAACGAGGATAATTATCGCAAAAAGAAACTTTCGACCACCTGTAAAAGAAGATCGACCAAGATTAAACGAAGAAATCAATGCGCCACAAGTACGAGTTATAAAACCGAATAATTCGCATGAGATTACTACATCTGAACGTGCACTTCAAATTGCAGAGCAGTTTAATTTAGATTTAGTGGAGATAGCACCAGATGCACGCCCCCCTGTTTGTAAAGTGATCGATTATGGTAAATACTTGTACGAAAAAAAGAAGAAAGAAAAAGAAGCAAAGAAAAAACAACACACTGTTACCGTAAAAGAATTACGCTTTAGACCTAATACCGACGATCATGATCTTGAATTTAAAACCAGACATGCGCGCGAATTTTTAGGTAATGGAGATAAGGTTAAAGCTTCTGTTCAATTTCGTGGCAGAGATATGCTTTATACAGAAAAAGGGGAATTGGTACTTTTAAAACTAGCTAAAGCCTTAGAGGACATCTCTAAAATTGAATCTAAGCCTAATTTAGAAGGCCGTAGAATGATCATGATTTTATCGCCCTTAAAATGATTTAGGCGTTGCTAAAGACACGCTATTATACGTATTTTTAAAGTCTGTAAATTTTCACAAAGCAAGTGGAATACTAATGCCAAAAATGAAATCAAATAGTGGTGCTAAAAAGCGCTTTAAACTTACCGGAAGCGGTAAAATCAAACGCAAAAAAGCTTTCAAGCGCCATATCTTAACAAAGAAAAGCAGCAAAACAAAAAGAAACTTAGGTCGAACTACTCTTGTGGCAACAGCTGATGCGCCAAGAGTAAAAGAAATGATCTAACAAATTTTAACCCTTAAATCTTGATAAAATGCCACGTTCATTAAACTTAGTGGCTTCCCGTCGCCGTCGCAAAAAGATTCTTAATCAAGCGAAAGGCTACTGGGGCAAGCGTAAGAATGTTTACACCATTGCGAAAAATGCGGTTGAAAAAGGTCTACAGTACCAATACCGAGATAGAAAAAATCGTAAGCGTGTATTTCGCCGATTATGGATTGTAAGAATTAATGCAGCAGCTAGATTAAATGGGAGTACCTATTCTCGTTTAATAAGCGCCATGTCTAACAAAAACATGGAAATAAACCGCAAGGTTTTAGCTGACATTGCAATTCATGATCCAGAAACGTTTGCTGCCATTGTAAAGGAAGCTCACGCATAAGCTAAACTTGCTATTTTATGATAAAGCCGATAAATCTTGTTCTCATAGGTTTATCGGTTTTTTTATTTTCGGCACACTCGATCAAAATTATTAAACTCAGTTATGATTGATCAGATAAAAGATATTACCAACTCAATTAAATCATACAACATCTCATCAAAAGATGAGTTAGAAGCATTTCGCCTAGAATTTCTTTCAAGAAATGGAAAGATTCAATCTATGTTCAAAAATTTAGGATCTGTACCTAAGGAAGATCGTGGATCCATCGGCAAATTAATGAATGAAGCAAAACAAATTGCTCAATTAAAATACGATGATTACAACGCAGATCTTAAATCTCTAGTAGGTAAACAAATAAATGCTACAGATGATATTACACTAACGGCACCAGAACCAATACTTGGCTCTCTTCACCCACTTACTCAAACTTTGAATGAGATGAAAAGTATTTTCTACCGACTTGGGTTTACTATTGCTGATGGTCCTGAGATAGAAGACGATTTTCATAATTTTACGGCTTTAAATTTTCCTCCTAATCATCCCGCACGTGACGAACAAGACACTTTTTTCGTAAGAAAAAGTGATGATCCATATGTGATGGATTTAGTTCTAAGAACGCACACCTCTCCGGTTCAAATTCGATTAATGGAAAACACAAAACCCCCAATCCGATCTATTATGCCTGGGCGTGTTTACCGAAATGAAGCCGTATCCCCAAAATCATATTTCCTTTTCCATCAAGTAGAGGCTTTATATGTAGATACACATGTTAGTGTCGCAGATTTAAAAGAATCACTAATTACTTTTGTAAAGCTAATGTATGGATCTGATGTAAAATATAGACTTAGGCCAGGTTTTTTCCCATTTACAGAACCAAGTCTTGAAATGGATATTTGGTGGGGCGGCCAAAAAGATGGGAAATGGTTAGAAATACTGGGTTCAGGAATGGTTGATCCCAATGTGTTTAAAGCTGCTGGAGTAAATCCAGAAAAATATACGGGGTTTGCATGGGGTATGGGTGTTGAACGCATCTGTATTCTGAAATACGGAATTGATGATATTCGTACTTTTTACGAAAATGACATCCGGTTCCTAGAACAGTTTAATTAAAGCCACATCAGAAATAATGAAATTATCCTATAACTGGCTTAGAGAATTTATTGATCTTCCTCTAAATCCATATGACACAGCCGAAAAACTTACTTTAATTGGATTAGAAGAAGAAGAAACCTTCCAATTTGGGAGCAAATTAGAAGGTGTAATTGTTGGCGAAGTACTTGAAACAAGCCAACACCCAAATGCTGATAAACTTACACTATGCCAAGTTAATCTTGGTGAAGAAACTGTACAAATTGTATGCGGGGCACCTAATGTTGCAGCTGGGCAAAAAGTCCCTGTTGCTACTGTTGGTTCTACCCTTCCTATAAAATTAAATGATGGATCGTATCTCAAACTCAAAAAAGCTAAGCTCAGAGGAGAAGAATCTCATGGTATGATCTGTGCTGAAGATGAACTTGGCTTAGGTGATAATCATGATGGAATTTTGATTTTAGATAAATCTGTAGAAGTTGGAACTCCTATTGCGGATATTTTTGATTCCTATACGGATACCATCATAGACATCGCTATAACGCCAAATCGACCTGATGCAACCGGTCATCTAGGTGTGGCAAGAGATTTGTCTGCTGCATTAAATCTACCACTTAAAAAACCAGTAGTTCATATTTCTAATCAAGTAACAGAATGTAAAGACATATCTGTTACCATCGAAAACAGCGAAAAATGCCATCGTTTTGTTGGCAAGATGATTAAAAATGTAGAGATTAAAGAATCTCCAAAATGGCTAAAAGATAAGTTAGAAGCCATCGGATCTCGACCAATCAATAACGTGGTAGATGTAACTAATTATATCATGTTTGAACTTGGGCAACCTTTACATGCATATGATTATGATGCTATCAGCGATAAAAAAATTATTGTTAAAGATTTCGAGGAAGAAATTGAATTCGAAACTCTAGATCATTCTAAAAGAAAATGCGCACCAGGTACTCTTTTCATTTGTGACGGAAACGGGCCAATTGGTATTGCTGGAGTAATGGGTGGTTTGTATAGTGAAGTAAGCAATAAAACTACAAATATTTTTTTAGAGGGTGCTTATTTCGATCCAGGCACAGTTCGTAAAACAGCAAAAGCTCAAACACTTCAAACAGATGCTTCTTATCGTTTTGAACGTGGAGTTGACCCTAATAATCAAGCCTATGCAGTAGAGCGCGCAGCTAAACTAATACAAGAAGTTGCTGGCGGAACTTTATCTAATGAATTATTAGATATTCATCCAAATGTAACTGAGAGAAAACAGGTCACTCTTAGAAAAAGTTATCTAAACCGACTTCTAGGTACTGATTTAAGCATTGAAGAAGCTGTTAATATTGTAGATGGTTTAGAATTAGAAATTCTTACTAAAGATGAGGATGCGGTTACCTTTAGCATACCAACTTTTCGCCCTGATCTAGAACGGGAAGTGGATCTGATTGAAGAAGTTGGACGTTTATACGATTACAATAAAATTGATGCTCCTAATCATGGTATTTTTGTTTCTACCGAAACATTCTCTAATTGGGAAATTCTTATGGAAAAAATAAGAAAAGCCGGCGTAGAACTTGGA
>JAYPYN010000119.1:0-6930 GCA_038154605.1 Balneolaceae bacterium | reverse complement strand
GTGTTTAACATATCTTCTATTTTACCAGACAATAGTTGTTTTTTTTGTGAAATCGAACTCTCATCTAATAATTTTCTAAATACCAACATTTCACCAAAAACTGATGCTGTTTCAGCGAGTGTTAGAGGTGTTACTGCCATTAATAATCCGTTTATTCATGCACGACTATGGTGTACACCATGACCAAGTTCATGTGCTAGAGTCTGCACATCTCTTATCTTTCCATCAAAATTCATAAAAACATATGGATGAACAGATGGAACTGTACTTGCAGAATAGGCTCCACCTCTTTTACCAGGTTTAATAGCAGCATCGATCCAATTATTATCAAAGAATTTTTTGGTAATCTCCCCCATTGTTTGATCAAATTCTGCATACGATTCCACAACCATGGATGATGCTTCCTCCCAAGAAATTGTAGCTTCATTCTTGATCATTGGGGCATATCGATCGTAATCAAACATCTCTTGCAACCCTAAAATCTTGGCCTTTAGTTTATAGTAACGTTGAACTAGAGAATAATGAGAAGTTACAGCACTAATCAATGCATCTACGGTAGCATCATCTGTTTCATTGGCTAAATTTCGAGAGCTAATCCAACTTGGATATTTTCTTAACGAATCGTTGGTACTTTTATCTGCTAACAATGTATTGAATACAAAAGTGAGTGGGTGAGCTAACTCTTTGAACTTTCTTGTTAAAGAAGCATGGGCACGAATTCTAAGATTTCTATCTCCATCATGGAGTTTACTTAAAACCTCTTGTTCGGAATAATCTTGTCCATCCAGTTCAAATTTTGCTTGCCCCAAGGTTTCATCAAAAAAACGTATCCAAGCAGATCTACCTGTTACATTCTTAGCTGAAAGTATTTGTTCTTGTTCCTCTTTTAATACATGTGTTTTGTACCTACGTGATGACTCCAAATAATGTTTATAAAACGATAATTCTGGTGCATCTATTAACTTTTGGGCATCATCATCAGAAAATTGCATCCATTCTACGTCTAAAAAAACTAGTTTTTGGCTCAGTTCAGAACTTAACTCGTTCGATTCTTGCACTAATTTTCCATAAGCTGCATTTGAGGTATTTGTACTCCATTGTAGATATGCAAATGACCCAATTTTTCCCCCTTTGTCTTGTAGAGCCTCGTACTCTTGCAGCATTTTTTTAAAGTCTGATACATTTAATTTAGCTATGGTACCTTTGTAGTTTTTCCTAAATGCATCGGCTTCTTTTAAGATATCTTCTTTATCTTTTTTCAATTGTATATCTTCGCTTGAAGAATATAGATCGCTTAAATCCCAATTTATTTTTTCCGCTCCAGTTTTAGGTTTTGTTGGGCTTGTGCTCATGCTTGAAATCTCCATTAAAAATTCGTTACAAATATAGGGTTTGGTCTTTGCCTTTTAAAGAGGCAAGTTACAATGAATTATTTTTGTATAAAATTACGGATGGTATCGATTATTATGTTTTTTTAAATACAACTACGTACCTTCTAAGCATCTTAACCAACGTATATAATCGTTTAAGTACTCTCACAATCTCCCGAAAATTATATCACCATTTAAATCGATTAAAAAATAACCGAGGTCTATCCTTTGAAATCACTTGATGCCTTATTTGGTCCAAATTCAGCGCTTGTCGAAGAACTTTTTGAGCAGTATAACACCACTCCAAACTCCGTTCCACTTCACTGGCAAAAATATTTTGATGAATTGACTGATTCTGCAACTGTTTCAGAAAAATCACCCATTGAACAAACTCCTGTTACAAGTACTACTGGTAGTTCCTCTATAACCCAACAGGTAGTAATGCCTGCAAAAGGCAAGGTGATTGCTGAAACTCCAAAAAATTCTGATTTAAACAAGATTAAAGGAGTAGCTTCAAAGATCGTTGAAAATATGGATCAAAGTTTGGAGGTTCCAACAGCTACCTCTTTACGTGTACTTCCTGTTAAAATGATGATAGAAGATCGAATGGTGATAAATAGACATTTGGTTAAAAGACACGAACCAAAGGCATCATTTACTCATTTTATATGTTGGGCGGTAATTCAAGCGTTAAAAGAATTCCCATCAATCAATAATACCTATCATTTTGATGGGAAAGATCACTACAAAGTAGTTCCACATCAAGTTAATCTTGGGGTAGCCGTAGATTTAGCCAATAAAGATGGAAGTAGAAATTTAGTAGTTCCAAATATTAAAGGCGTAGACAAAATGAACTTCCGCGAGTTTCTCTACGCATTTGCTGATTTGGTAAACAAAGCAAGAACTGGAAAATTACAGATTGAGGATTACCAAGGAACTACCATAAGTATAACAAATCCAGGTACACTTGGTACTGTATCCTCTGTTCCTAGACTTATGCAAGGTCAAGGCTCGATAATAGCTACCGGCGCGATTGATTACCCCGCTGAATACCAAGCAATGGCGCAAGATGTATTAAATCATCTTGGAATAAGCAAAGTAATGACAATGACATGTACTTATGATCATAGAATTATACAAGGCGCAGAATCTGGTGCATTCTTACAAAAAGTTAGCCAACTACTTACTGGCCATTCCAATTTTTGGATGGATATTTTTACCGATCTAGAGATTCCTTACGAACCTATTCCATATGGCGAAGATATGTTTTCAGGTGTAGTGGGTGGTGGTAAAAGCAGGTCTATTATTGAAGATCGAAGAACCATAGGGGTCTGGAGAATTATTAACATGTATCGGATGCGCGGGCATGTACTGGCGAGTATAGATCCCCTTGAAAAAGAACCTGGGCATAATCCTGAGCTTGATTTAGAATACTATGGATTGTCACTTTGGGATTTAGATCGAGAATTCTACTGCGGTATGCTTTTTCCGAATGAGAAAAAAGCTACTCTCCGAAACATCATTAAAAAACTTCGCGACACTTATTGCGAAAATATAGGTGCAGAATACATGCATCTCTTGGATTTAGAAGAACGACGATGGCTACGGGAGAAAATGGAGTCTAACGGAAATGATCCAAATCTTTCCATAGCCGACAAAAAACAAATTCTTCATAAATTAAATCAAGCAATGGCTTTTGAAGAATTTCTTCATAAAAAATACATCGGCCATAAACGCTTTTCGTTAGAAGGTAACGATACCCTCATTCCTATGATCCATTTTCTTCTTGAAGATGCGAGTAAAAAAGAAATTGAAAAGATTTTTATTGGAATGGCGCATCGAGGGCGACTAAATATGCTTGTAAACATTATGAACAAGCCATACCATCGCGTATTTGCAGAATTTGAAGGTAATGTTGATACAAGCACAATTCAAGGTTCTGGAGATGTAAAATACCACCTTGGTGCGCGTGGAAAGCACAAAGCTGAAAATGGTGTTGAAGTTGCCATTGAATTAATGCCGAATCCATCCCATCTAGAAGCTGTAAATCCAATTGTTGAAGGCGCAGCAAGGGCAATTATCGATCATCATGATAAAGAGGATGCCGAAAAAAGAATTTTACCCGTATTAATGCATGGTGATGCAGCATTCGCTGGACAAGGAGTTGTAGCGGAAACTCTAAACTTATCACAGTTAAAAGGGTACAAAACCGGCGGAACTATACATGTTATTATTAATAATCAAATTGGGTTTACAACTTTACCTAAAGATGGACGCTCAACCGAATATGCATCGGATCTTGCAAAAACAGTACTAGCTCCTATATTTCATGTTAATGGTGATCGCCCCGAAGCAGCTGTACATGCCATTCAAATGGCACTAGAATATCGGCAAAAATTTGGAAAAGATGTAATAATTGATCTGATTGGATATCGCAAACACGGACACAATGAAGGCGATGAACCTGCATTTACTCAACCCGGATTATATAAAGAAATTAATGATCATAGAACCGTTCGAGATTTATATACCGAATTTCTTGTAAAAAATGGCGAGTTAACTGAAGAAGAAACTCAGGCTATATTTAAAGAATTTGAAGATCTTCTGCACAATGCGTTCGAGGATGCAAAAAAAGCTCCAAATTTAGAAATTAAAGATGCATTATTAGATAGAATTGAACTACCTCAAAAGGACTGGCCAAAATTACCTGATTCAAAATCAAGCATCGATGAGTTAACTGAAATTGCGGTTAAAATTAATACTGTGCCCATTGATTTTGATGCAAATCCGAAACTACTACGGCAACTTGCAAAGAGAGCAGAGATTGTTCAAAAAAACGAAAAACGGATAGACTGGGGTTTTGCTGAAGCACTCGCCTTTGGCACCCTTCTTACCTCTGGTAGAACGGTTCGATTAACCGGCCAAGATGTAGAACGTGGCACCTTTGCACATCGCCACGCGGTTTTGCATGGAACTGAAACCTTACAGACATTTACTCCACTAAATAACCTTTCAGAAGATCAAGCAAAATTCCATATCCATAATAGTTTATTAAGCGAGTATGCAGCACTTGGTTTTGAATTCGGATATAGTGCAAAAAAACGCGAATGTTTGGTTATTTGGGAAGCACAGTTTGGTGATTTTGCAAATGGTGCTCAAATCATTATTGATCAATTTATAGCATCAAGTGAAGCAAAATGGGGACAAACAACCTCCGTAGTTATGAATTTACCTCATGGATATGAAGGGCAAGGTCCTGAGCATTCATCAGCACGCCTTGAGCGTTTCTTACAGCTTTGTGCAGAGGATAATATGTTTGTGATGAATTTAACCACTCCTGCTCAATACTTTCATATGTTGAGGATGCAAACTCTCCGAGAATTATATAAACCTACAATATTGATGTCTCCAAAGAGCTTACTTCGGCATCCTATGGCTACTTCTAGCGCCGATGAATTGGCGAATGGTGGCTTTATGCCTTTCATCAAAGACACTACTGTACCCGCTGAAAAAGTTAAAAGATTGGTGGTGTGCTCTGGTAAAGTGTATTACGATTTGTTAAAATATCAACTTGAAAATAAAATAGAAGATGTAGCAATTGCACGGCTAGAACAATTGTATCCATTCCCAGATCAAGACATCAGCGATAATATCAACGCTATGCCAAAAGTTAAGGAGGTGGTGTGGTGTCAGGAGGAGCCTAAAAACATGGGGGCATGGACTTTTGTAGCTCCTAGATTAATTGATACGTTTAATAATGGACAAAAATTAATCTATGCCGGAAGGCAAGCTTCTGCATCTCCAGCGGCTGGTCAAAAAGCGATGCATGATGCCGAGCAAACAAAGCTAGTAATAGATGCACTTAAGCGTTAACTACTCTATAAATGATGAGCCAACTCCTCGTTATTAGGGTTGGCTTTGGTTTATTCAATGATGCACCCTCCAGTAAAGCCAGTTGCATCAAATTTTGTAGTCATTTTACCAATAGATTCTTCAATTATAAGACGTAGTTCAACATTATGTTCTCCGGATCTTTTAAGTGAGCAATATTCTAGAACTATATAACTATCTGCCTTTTTTTCGAAATTTTGAGCCATTGTTAGAAAAGCTTGATTTAAATCAAATGAATCAGAAACGAATATAAATCCGTCTTTACCGATTTTATTCAAAAAACCTTGATCTACACCGGCTCCTAACCCAACTGTATAAACTGAATACTGACTAGATAAAGATTTAACTGTTGATATCGCTGCGTCTTCCGTTGCTCTACCCGCTTGATCAACTCCATCAGAAAATACAACCATCATACCAGCTGTAGATAAACTTTGCTCTTGTGTTTGTAGAGCTATTCTATTTTCTAATTGAATTAAACCTTGAATAACAGCTCCGTTTAGATTGGTTGAATTATCATTACTAATATCGGAAGTGATTGACCTTACTGAATCTATAAGCGCATCTTTATCATTAGTAAATGGAGCTAAAACATGAATACTCTCTTCCCCATCAAACCAATAAACTGCCATTTCTTTAGCTCTATAATCACCATCGGTTGAATCAGGCATAACATTTTGGATATAATTGATAGAAGCATCTTTTACTCTTGGAAGAGCATCGCCTTTCAATACACTACCACTTAAATCAAGTAAGAGAATAGAACTAAATAAATAGGAACCCGCACCGTTACGTACTTTCGCCTGTGATTCCAGCGATGAGATAATCAATTTATTTTCATAAATTTCAAAATCCGATTCATTAAGGACCCTGGAAGGAATATTTTCGGTTAATTCAACTTGGAAAAACATACGTACTTTAGCAGGTAACTCTGTGGATGCTTCAATTAAGTCTATTGTTATATCATCCGATTCTCCCCCCCCATTTCCGCAACTTGTTATATAAATAAATGTGATAATTAAAATTATTACTAATATTGAATTGAGTGAAAATAAATTCATAACTATAGAATGGAAGTGAGATTTTAAATTAATTTAAAATATTGAATCTATGACTTTGAGCCTATTAAAATTTGAAATTTTATTTCAAAGAATTAATAAAAAAGGAGAAAAAATCTTGGATAATTTTTTAGACTCTAAATATTCGGTGAACCTTTAAATAATGATTCATTAAAAAATCTTAACTTTAATTTAATTTAACTGTAATTATGGATATAAAATTAATTTATTTTTCATATAATGAAAAGTAACAAGCTAAGTTTCACAATAATAACTAGCTATTTTTTAATTATCTTTCACCTTAAACAAATACAATGAATAAATTCAGATATATTTTACTACTATTTTTTTTCATTACATTCACAGCATGGAGTAATGCACAAGAAACCAATTTTGGTTTAAAAGCAGGATTAAATTTAAGTACATTAGGAGGAGATTTTGAAGATGGATCATTTAAACCTGGAATTCAGGTTGGCGCTTTTCTTGAAACCTCTCTTACAGAATTTGTTAAACTTCAACCAGAAATTTATTTTTCACAGCAAGGAGTGAACATCTATGAAATAGATGATATATCAATAAAATTAAATTATGTAAATGTTCCAATACTACTC
>JAYPYN010000118.1:0-6985 GCA_038154605.1 Balneolaceae bacterium | reverse complement strand
ACACTATTCAATACACTTTGAACTTTTGCCTGGGCATCCGATTTGGCTTCAAACGTATATTCACTCACTCTTCGCATATCTACAGAAGTTTGTAGTTTATTATCATGAAGAATTAATTCCCATTCCTCCGAGATTGTCTCTAGTCCAGACCAAGCAAATGTAAAGGCACCTTCAACACCAACAATTTGTGTTTGTAATGAAAGCGATACTTCTTGATCTAAATTATATGGCAACGACTCAATAGCTTTAAGTACATCATTAGACTCAAAAGCCATGATCGCATAAGATGAAAGAATCGGTGATAACTTACCGAATTCATCTGGATCTTTTCCAAAAGTAGAATTTGTATTAAAAGCAAGTTTTAGAGCTTCATCAAACGTGGATTCGGAAGAGAGTGTAAATTCAATTGCGCCAGTATTTTCTACTTCTTTACTGAAGTAAGTGTCTATACTAGATTGGGTTGTTTTTGATGTTTTTGGAATAGTTAATGTAGATGGCCCATCAAAGGTTTGAACCCAAAATCCCTGCCAAGGAGCAACAACATACCCAGTTGAATAGTCCACGATCGTATAGGTACCTTTAGTATTATCCCAAAAGGCTACATTATTATATATACCGTTTCCATTAGAGGTCATTAAATTTAATTGAACATTAGAAGTAAATGGATTCCCAACCAGTGTGTAACCTTGTGTTGTCGGATTTAAAACAATCTCTACATCCGTTGATGGCTCATCACCACTAGCATCTAATGTAACTGGGAGTTCAGAGGAACCAGCCTGATTGTTACTATAAAAATAAACCGCAAAACCTATACCATCTCCAATAGAGGTAGTTATGTTGTTTGGTTTAATGAACCCTTGATTAAAATCATAAATATTAAAATTGGCATCTGCATCTGGATTGGATCCATCTGTAATACCTTGAATAGGAGTATCATCGGAAAGCTCAGTGGCGGTTCCCCCCGCTACGGGGAAGGAGAGTAATCTCCAACCTTTGTTACCTGTTATTACTGCTTGCGGAAGTATTTGTATTTGATCGATCATCCAATCTTCTGTGGAACCTCCACCTTGGCCAGAGGATTGATGGCGGAATGCAATATATATTGAAGTTTCATTTTTATAATTAGATAAATCTAAACTTCTATTCTCCCAAACATCTTCTTCAGCAGGTCTACCGAAATTTTCTAATCCTAATGATGCCCAAGTTGAATTCGTTGGATCTCCACTCCCAGTATAATCTGTAGATACTAAAACATCCAATCCAAACATTGAATTATCAAGGAAATCGTTTGCAAAATAAAAATCTATGGCTGGGTTAATATATTCCGTTAGGTTTGCTTCTGGACTAATGAGCCAATCATCTGCCGCTTCATCACCCCCAAAATTATTTATTCGTGCAAAATATGAAGTACCTCTAGCACCTCCATTAACGCCATTGGAAGAAAAAACATCCCAATTTCTATTAGATGCACTACTATATGCGGTCCAATCACCAAAATTATTTCCTTCAAAGTCAGTAATAAACACAGGATCAGCAGTTATTGCTGAGGCTGTTGGTGAGGAAGTAATTAGATAATCAATATCAGAACCAGTATTACTAAATGACCATATTTTGAAAAAATATTCAGTAGTAGCATCTAAATTTGTGAATGAAATTGTTCCTCCAGCTCCATGGTTAACAGTTACAGCAGCTGTACCATCCGACACATCCGTATCTGTAGGTTGAACAATTCCATCTATTGGATCAGTGAATGAATTGGTTGTACTTGCATGTATTAAGTAACCTAAAGGTAAATCTGTACCAACAGCATCTGTCCAATTGAGTGTGATTTTGCTACTTCCATTTGAAGTAGCAGTAAAAGAAGTTGGTTGGTTTTCAGGTTCTGGATTGGGGGTGCCACCAGTTGAATACTCAGTAATTATTATGTTATCTAAATAAATACCTTCATCCGAAGCCGTTAACCCATTAAATTGTAATTTTATATCTAATGTGTTGTTACCATTTAATGAAATTTGTTCTGTAGTAAATGTTTCGAAAACATTTGAAGTAGCACTACATACAGACTCCCCCAATGTTAATGATGGTAAAACATGTTCACATTCACCTACTCCATTAAAATCTGTATCTAATGCAGCTGTTGAATTATAAGTTCCCCCTGAATTTTGAACCCACATCAAGTTGTTATATTCTCCTCCATCAAGGCTGTAAATAATTTTTAACTCGTCTGATGCATCCCAGTCTTCGTAATTAGGGGCAATCATATCTATAGCAAATGTAAATGAAGATGAGCCAGAGACATCTATCTGGTCAAGATCAATACTTGGATTCTCAAGGTTTATATCTTCAACCGCCCATATAAAGGTATTGTTTCCACCTTTATTTGGATTTGTTCTATTAAAAACTTTCGTAAAACCAACACCCTCGGTGCTTGATGCAGTATAACCATTATCTAAAGTTTCGAAATCTATTGTTGTTATTTGCCCAAAGGCATAAGATGAAAATGTAAAGCTTATAACCAATAGTAATATCTGTTTCATGAAACCATAATATTTGAATTTTAAAAATCATAATGTTAATGAACTTTACACTCGTTTTCAAAAAAATGTTTTTAGCTTCAAATTAAATTTGGTTTAATTTTTTAACTAAAATCTATTATTCATTTAAACTCTAGAGTTCTCTCTAATTTTACGAAAAATCAATCAACTAAGGGTTTTGATGTAATGATTATACACTAACAATACTTTATCAGATAAACTAAAACATTACATCATTAAAAAATTGAATACTACAAACGTAATTACAAAGAAATTTTTAAAGAGATTATCTTATTAAAACCTTCTATTGTATAATTACCACGTTTTATTCTCTCAAATCTGGCTTTATGTATCTCTGATATATCCGCTTTAATGGTTACTTTATTAATTTTACGTGCGTCTATTTGGATTATATGCGCTTCTAAGTTTTTAAAGGTTTTTACCCCCGCTCCAGTAATGGCAATAATAGCATTATCTTCTGGGCTAAAATTAGCATAAAGAATACTATTTTTTCTAATGCTAGTTGAACCAATCCTTTTCTTATTTATTATATTATACACAGCAATTCTTCCACTTGAATATACTGTAACATAGAGCCCATTTTCTGAAAAAGAAACTCCTTTTACCTTCTGATTAAATGGAAACACCCCTAAATTATTGCCAAAACGATCTAATATTGTGAGTTCATCACCCGCTCCTTCAGACATGCTAGCTAAAGCAATAAGTTCGCCGTTAGAAGCAATTTTCACTGTTCTTAATGCACGATTACTACTATAAAATATATCTATCGGACTTGAATTTTTTGCCACTAACTTTGCTCTAGATCCTGTATTCCCATCAATTACTACTTTTGGGTTGTAAAGAACAATTGTTTTACCCTTTGGATCATATGCTAGCTCAGAAATTGCCTCCCCTTCCTTACTTTGAGTACTGTTAGATACTGATTTTGAAACACGACCGTAAGAGTCATAAAAAAGAAAATTTGCAATATTTTCTCTTAAAATTACTCCGCCATTTTGTAGCGCAAATACTTTTAAAGATGGATCTGGTTGATCTAGTATTTCATATTTTCCACTCACTAATGTGGTATTTCCATCCGAAACTATTACTCCTTCTGTGTTCACAAATGCAGATGGAAGCCTAAGTGAATACTCAGTCAATGAAACATTGATTTTCTGAGCATATAACGTTGTTGAACTTATTAAGAATAAAAATAAAGCAACTCTAATCATAAAAGCATAAAAAATTTAAACCATAAAGAACGTAATTTTTGAAACAAAGTGCTTATTAATGAGACCCTTTTTTTAGAATTAACTATCTTCCCATACACTTTAAATCTTGGAGCATGAACTATCATCTAATAACGGGCGGTTGTGGATTTGTTGGCCGCAATTTTGTAAAGAGACTTTATAATACAACCAAAGATACCATCATTTTTATTGATGATTTATCCGTTGGCACGCATCCCTCAACATGGCTTCCTAATAGCACTGTTAGCAAAAAAAAGACGAAAGGATTAGAATACTTTGGGGAAGAGGAACGCATGATTTTTCTAAAAGCAGACATACGAATGGTACTGGATGCTTTAATCGAAAACCCTAATTTTTTGAATGATGAGTATGGATTAAAAATAGATTCATTTAAAGATGTTTTTCATTTTGCGGCAATTGTGGGAGGTCGTGCTACTATAGATGGTGACCCAATGAAAGTAGCTCTTGATTTGGCGATTGATGCTCTATTTTTTAGATGGATTTGCCTAACAAAACCCGAAAGAGTGTTATACCCATCATCCAGCGCAGCCTATCCTGTTGATTTACAAACTGAATTTGATGCCATCGCCTTGGCTGAGTCAGATATTGATTTTACAAAAATGGGGCAACCTGATATGACCTACGGTTGGTCGAAGTTAACAGGTGAGTATCTTGCATCTATAGCAGCACAGTATTACGGAGTTTCAGTAACTTGTATTCGGCCATTTTCTGGGTTTGGAGAAGATCAAGATCTTAGCTATCCAATTCCAGCCATTGCTAGACGTGCTGCACTAAAAGAAAATCCTTTTGAAGTTTGGGGAACAGGCAAACAAGGCCGTGATTTTGTGCATATAGAAGACGTGATGGATTGCACACTTTTGGCAATGGATCATATTAAAGATGGCAGTGCCATCAACATTGGTAGCGGAAAACTCACCTCATTCCTTGATATAATTCAAGTTTTCACTTCTTTTGCTGGCTACAATCCAAACATTAAAACCTTGCTCGACAAACCTGTAGGTGTACATTCGCGTTATGCAAACATGGATTATGTTACAAAGACACTTAAATGGAAACCAACCTTGAGTTTAGAAGAAGGATTACGCAGAGTTTATGAGGTAGCGGTACAAACGTATGGCTAAGATTGTATGTTTTGGTCCAGGTCCAAAATTCAAAGGTGGTATTTCTAATTACAATACATCGTTAGCGAAAACTTTCGATAAAGATCCAAATAATGAAGTCCATATTGTATCGTGGACAAACCAATATCCTTCCATAATTCCTAGAGAATTTGTTGACACATCAAGTTCCTCAGATTTCATGGAAGGAACACAAATCAAAGTAAAATACATTACCAATTACAATAATCCGCTTAGCTGGAGAGAAACTGCCCGTTATATAACTTCTTTAAATCCGGATAAAGTTATTTTTCAATGGGCGATATCCATTCAGGGCATCCCGATGGGGAGGATAGCAAAGTGGATAGGTAAAAATTCGGCAGCAGAAATAATATTTGATCTTCATTTTGTAGTTCAAAAAGAGGGTAGTAAGATCGACGAGCATCTAACAAAAATTGGGATTTGCAATGCCAATACCTACATAACCCATGCCTATAAAACCGTTACCGAACTAAATAAACTATTCCCAAAAGTAAACATGAGCGTAAATGAAACGGGGATGCGAAGTGATGGTGCCAAAACAGTTATAAAATTGTTTCACCCAGTCTATGATTTATACCAACCTGATTTAAATTTTGATGTAGAAAATTTCAAAAATGAACTTGGTTTAAAAAAATATGTATTTCTTTATTTTGGATTTATAAGAAAGTATAAGGGATTACATAACGCTATTAAAGCATTTAAGTTGGTTTCTAAGCAAAGGCAAGATGTGTCTTTTCTAATTTGTGGGGAGGAATTTTGGGCTACATTGGACACTTCCAAATTTTCTACTAAAGTAAAAACATTGCTTTTCAGAATAGCTCAAAAACTTTTTCTTAATACCAAAGAAAATGAGCAAGATTATCGCCCGTTACAATTGATTGACAAGCTAGATTTGCACCATTCGATAGTTGTAAAAAATGAATTCATTCCCAATGAAGATGTTCATAAATATTTCCAAGTTGCTGATTGTAGTATTTTGTTCTACTTAACGGCAACACCATCGGGTGTAGAATCTCTTACCTATAATTTTGAATTACCCATTCTGGCTACCCATGTGGGACATTTCCCCGAAACAATCAAAGATGGTGAAAATGGATATCTTGCTGAACCAGAAAATATAGAATCTATGGCTTCACAGATGATTAAATTCTTAGACCAACCATTACCTAAGAAAAATGTAAAAAAAGCAGCTGCCTCCATGAGTTGGGATAATTATGTAGCTGCTATTCTAAATGGTTGATCAAAATTTTTCTTTCTTTTTTTATTTCAGTATTGCCTTCCAACTGGAATAAATCTTATCTTATTGGTCTTTGGAAAATCGGGGAGTGGCGCAGCCCGGTAGCGCATTCGCTTTGGGAGCGAAGGGTCGCAGGTTCAAATCCTGTCTCCCCGACATTTTCTGGAATTTTTGAAAAAAAATTTCAGTTTTTTGACATTATGAAATTAGTTGAGCGCCCATAGCTCAACTGGATAGAGCAACTGCCTTCTAAGCAGTAGGTTTCAGGTTCGAGTCCTGATGGGCGTACTACTACTTAAGGCGACATGGCCGAGTGGCTAGGCAGAGGTCTGCAAAACCTCCTACGGCGGTTCGAATCCGCCTGTCGCCTCACATTCTGGCAAAAAGCTTAAAGAATATTATTTGATTTATTGATGCCGCGTTCGTCTAGAGGCCTAGGACGCCGCCCTTTCACGGCGGTAGCACGGGTTCGAATCCCGTACGCGGTACTTATGGAGCCCGTAGCTCAGTCGGTTAGAGCGCCAGGTTGTGGCCCTGGAGGCCGTGGGTTCAATTCCCATCGGGCTCCCAAAATGATAACTATGCCGCGTTCGTCTAGAGGCCTAGGACGCCGCCCTTTCACGGCGGTAGCACGGGTTCGAATCCCGTACGCGGTACTTATGGAGCCCGTAGCTCAGTCGGTTAGAGCGCCAGGTTGTGGCCCTGGAGGCCGTGGGTTCAATTCCCATCGGGCTCCCAAAATGATAACTATGCCGCGTTCGTCTAGAGGCCTAGGACGCCGCCCTTTCACGGCGGTAGCACGGG
>JAYPYN010000117.1:0-7118 GCA_038154605.1 Balneolaceae bacterium | reverse complement strand
ATTAGTCATTGAGTCTATTAAAAAATTGGAATTTAATATTCCTATTTTTTCACTAATTATGCTTGGCGCAATACCAGTTGGATTCGAAATTACAGGTAACCCAGTAGCCATCGCTTCAATTAATGCCAACCCAAAGCCCTCTCTTCTACTTGGTAGAATAAAAAAGTCTGAAGCGCTATAATAATCAAGTAATTCTAAAGGAGACTTTAAGCCATGAAATGTAACTATGGAATCAAGCCCTAATGATTTTACTGCTTTAAATATGGAATTTGAATATTCAGTATTTTCTATCAACCCAACAATGTGAAAATGTAAATTAGTACTATTTACATTTTTTATAGCATTTATAAGTATATCTATGCCTTTCTCGTGTCGTAAACTTGCAACAGTTAATGCATGAATTTTATCTGAATCAAAATATAGCTTCTCTTTATGAAATTGTTTTTCGTCAGGTGGAGAAAATTTATAGATCGTAGAGTCGATAAAATTATATACCAACCGGGATTTTTTTTCTAAGTTAGGTAGTACATTTAATACATCATTTTTTAATTGTGGCCCGGAAAATAATATTTGATCTACTTCATATAATGCCTCAATAACTAATTTTTTCACTCCTTTTTTTTGGAGTGATTGGTACCAATCACTCCCATGAATGGTTAGAATAACTTTATGACCTTGTTTTTTCAATTTTTTTATTGAAAGCCCATCAGGATATAACCAATGAATATGAATTAAATCATAATTACGATTTTTGAGATATCCTAACAATGAATTGGAAATATTATGTTGTATTATATTTGGGAAAATTTTTCTAGGGAAGGATAGATAGTTCATCTTATGAACGTTCTCTTCATAGGTATTTAATCCTGCCTTTTGGAACTTATTACGTTTTGTAAAAGGAATAGTTTTTGGAGTAAGATTTAAAACATCTATCTTAAATTCTGTACAATTTTGAAAAAGTAATGCTTGATCTTGTATAAATTTAGCTTGAAAAGGTACAAGCTTAAGCGGATATGAGTGAGTCACAATTAAAACAGATGGCATAGTCTAATTTTAGGATCTTTAGAATCAGAAATAATTTGGTAATCAAAGGTAAACATTTGTGCGATAAGATTCGGAATAATAAGGTCTTTGCAAACCTTAGTGTTTTATTGACGGGCAATATTATAGCAGTACTTATACCTCTATTAGTATCACCAATACTTACCAGAATATTTACAGAAAATGATTTTGGTTTATTTACCACATATAATGCAATTATAGCAATTTCCTTATCCATCTCTACGGGCAGGCTTGATTACGCCATTATCGAGGCTAAAAATAAGTCTATTACAAGCCATTTATTTCTTCTAAGTATCACAATTGCTTTATTTACATCAATTATAGGGTTTATAATGGGATATTTTCTTTTTCCTATGATTGAGGATGTTAAGCAAAGTATTGTTGCAGTCCTTCTGATCGTAATTCCCGTGATGATTTTTATAAACTCCTTTTCTCAAGTATGTCAGTATATTTTAAATAGGTCGGATCGTTACGCTGGATTATCTATAATAAAAACAATTAGATCAATTTCTACAGGAGCAATTCATGTAACGGGGGGGTATATACTTCCTATCTCATCAACCCTAATTATAGGTAAAGCTATCGGGAATATTATAGCGTTTTTTCTATCGATTTGGTTTGTTGTTAAGGACAAATTAATTGAGATAAAACCTCGAAAATATAAATTTAAATACATACTTAGTAAGTATAATAAATACTATAGCATAAATTCGTTTCATGCCCTTTTTAATGCTATTTCACTAAATCTGCTCCCGTTGTTATTTGTAGGTTTATTTACAGTAAAAGAGGTAGGCAATTATGGATTAAGTGCAAGAGTATGTTTTTTGCCAATAGCAGTTATATCTCATGCCATCTTTCAATTTTTTAGTCGCGAATTTGCAAAAAAAATTGAGGCAGGAGAACCGACAAAAAATATGTTTGTTCGTGCTATTCGTAATTTATTGTTGGTTTCAATACCCCCATTTATATTTTTAATATTTTTTGGGCCTCAACTTTTTGGAATTATTTTTGGTGAAAACTGGACAGAGGCTGGTAGGTATGCTCAAATCCTTGCACCGTATATGCTTGCAGTATTTTTAGTATCTCCATTTGTATTTGTACCAATTAGATTAAATTATCATTTTAAAAGCTTTTCAATTGAAGTTTTAAACACCATATTAAGAATAGTGGCAATAGTAATTGGTTCTAAATTTGGAGTACTAACAGCAATAACCATGTACTCGTTAGTAGGGTTGATGGTTCAGTGCTATATGTTAATTTGGATTTATAACTTACTAAAAAAAAGTGATTTATATACAAGCTAATATTATTATTTACAAAAATGTAATTTTTTTGACAACAATACGGAAATTGCAGTCAGTTTATTACTTACAGATTTTGAGTTGAAGGTTTTGATAATATCATTTCTTAATCTCTCCTCTTCTATGTATTCAAGATTATTATTGAAAGTAGAAATTATATTTTTAGATAATCTGGAATTATGAACAAACCAATGCTGAAAGGGATTCATATCATCTGATTTAAGCCCAATTTTTCGCTACGAAAATCTTTTCAATCTTATCAGAAAACTTAATATCTCGTTAATATGTCCGACTGATGGTTTAGTACCTGTTTGCTGCCATTTATATCGGATCATAAATGGGAAATTTGTGGATAATAAGGTTCGATATAAAAGGGCATTTTTTTTAAGTTTTGGGGGTATTTTTAGTCCCAGCGCAATCACATTTGTATCAAAAAAAGGAGAACTTGTATCGAAATAATGATTAGCTACTCTGTCACCATTAAATATTCCCTTAAAGCTCGATTTTTGTAAAGAAATAATTCACAATTATCTCCATTGAAAGAGTTCTCTAAAAGATTCTGATAAAAATGAATCTTATTAATGATTTCATAATTAGGGTTATAACAAGCCTTTTTTAAATTTTCATTAACAGAACCATCTTGATAATATGAGCCAAAAATTACGTCGCCAATTTGTCCTGAATGACCTAAGCCAAAATCATTAAAATTAATTGTGGAGATAGCGCTTTGCATATGTGCGGCACCGTGTAATACTACAAGCCCATCGTTGGCGTTTATAAAATTTTGCAGATTATGTTCTAGGTATTTTCCTCCATTCAAAGGATAGAAGTTATATTTAAAACCATAATCAGTTGAAATTTTTTTCCCAATGTTTTCATCCAGCGTGCCTATTTCAGAAAAAGTAAGGCTATTGATGTTTCTAAATCCAAGTTTATGTGCTAATAAAGCATTGAATCGAGAATCTAAACCACCACTTAAGAAACAAAAATGTTTATAATTGTATTCAATATCTTTTGACCATTCATTATATACAGCATTCGTAAGAGTAGTAGATAAAGATTCTAAGTAATCACCTAACGAAAAATTACAATTATTTTGGTAAGGGAAATTATAGTAATGGTGTGTTTTGCTTGAGTTGACAGATAATTCTATATATTGATAGCTACCGTATCTAAGTTTTTTTACCTGTTTAATTGGGGTAAGATCTTCAAGTAGATATCCAAAAGTTAAAATACATCTCCATGCGTCAATTTCTTGTTCAAATGGTATATTATTATCTAGTAAAAACTTACTTATTACCTTTAGTTCTGAGGAAAATATAAAGATTGAACTACTTTGATAATAATAGATAGGTTTAGTAGAAAGTGGGTCATTGAAAATATATAGTTCGTTTGTTTTTTTCTTATAAATGAACCCTGAAAAAACTCCACTTAAATTACTTAAAAACAACATTTTGTTTTTAGTAAACTCATGTATAATATATTGTAGTAGTTTTCCTTTTTTTATATTGTAACAAACTCCCTCAAAAGATAGAATTAAGTCTTGGTTTTCGTATAAAATTCGATCATCACCAAATTTATTAACTACACTTCTACCATAACTAAAATTGTTAAAAGTACGTTGCTCATTAATTGTGTGTTCAATGCCATAACTGTAGAAATATTCTACACATTTTGTATTATGATGTAACTTATTTGTTGAGTAAAGTCCAAATATTCCTGCCAAAAAAATAGAATTTTATGTAATTTAAATAATAAAAAATATGTTTATCTATTACCTAAAAATAAAATGTAATCTATTACTTATTTTTTGTGATTATCCGCTTTGTTGCACCAAATCCTTCTAAAAAAATTAAATGCCTGAAATTAAAAAAATTGATCTTTTAGATATAGTTACTCTTTTTGCAAAAAATAAAATACGTTATTTCTTAATTGTATTGACCATATCGGTATTTGGTCTAATACTCTCATTAATTTGGCCGTTCAGATATACAGCAGAACTAACTTTTGTAGCAAATCAAGGGACTGGTGTGAATTTATCAAACGGTGGGCTTTTAGGAAGTTTAGCCAATATTTCAGTATCCACTCCAGAGTTAAATACTGAACAAATTTTAGTTATCTTAAGAAGCAAAGATATTTTAGATGCCATAATAGACGAATTTGATCTGTCAAAAGTATATGAAACAGATATACCTGAACTGTTGCGTAACAAATTAGATAATGCAATTAAAATTGAAGAATATAGAGAAGGAGGGTTCGGGTTTTCATCAATTATCGCAATAAAAATAATCATAGAGGATGAGGAGCCGGCTAGATCCTTCGAAATGCTTAACTTTTACTATGAAGCAATAAACTCAATTATACTTGAAAAAAATAGAGCTTATCTAGGTAATGGTTTTTATTTACTTGACAATCGATTTGAAAAAAATAAAGAAGACTTAACTGAAGCAGAAGAAAATCTGTTTCTTTTTCAAAAGAAACACGGAATTATTGAGATAGAAGAACAAACCAAAGCTATAATACAGAATATTGCTAATATTCAATCAACAATTATTGAATTAGAACTTCAAAAAAGTATTGCTGAAAAAACGTTTGGCATAGGTTCAAATGAGGTTAAAGAAAAGTCTATTTTATTAAATGAAACCAAGGCGAAATATGAACAATTAATAACGAATTCCCAGGAACCAAAAATTAGCAAATCATTGCAAATTCCTTTAATGGATATACCCGATATATCTATCAAATACTTCAGACTTTTTCGCGAGTTGCAGGTTCAACAAGAATTATATAAAATTTTGTTTCCTCAATATGAGCAACAAAAATTAAATTTTGAGGAAATTAAATCAGGCTTAATACTTATCGATGAGCCAAAATTACCTACCTATAAAAGTTCTCCAAAACGAGCATATATCGTACTTGCTTGTTTTCTATTTGCAAATATTTTAGCAATTATTAATGTGTTAATTAAGTCTTGGAAAGAGCATATTGACGAATATGACCCTGTTACTAAAGAGAGAATAAAAAAATTATCTAATGAATTAAAAGCATTCAGATAATGCTAACATATTTCTTCTCAAATGAAAGTAGATTTATAATTGTACCTATAATAATTGGAGCATACTTATCAGGTCTATTTTATTTAGCAGAGAATTTATCTGTTCCTTTAACTGCATTTCAACTAGGTTTAGCTCTTGGTTGTATAATTTTCTTTTTTAAAAAGTTAATTTTACGAGATTCTACCTTTCAAATATATGGTTTAGAGTTTTTATATTTATTGTTAGCTCTTTTTATAATTTTTTCAATAGTTTATACACCAGAAAGGGAAGATGCTTTATTTTCATCTATCCGAATAGCAGTTTTAGTTTTCATGTCCTATATATTTGTTAATACGATACATTATGAAAAGGACATCAGATTTATACTGATAGTAATTGTAGTGACATCTACAATAGTTGCATTTACCAGCTTAATGCAAAGTTTGTTTAACCCTGATTTAGTGATTACCAATTATATAAATCAGAGTAATTCAATAATTAGAGAATCAGGAAATGAAGTTGATCCAAATATATTCGCTAGTAATTTTATAATGCCTGTAATGCTTTTGTGTACTACAATAATGAAATCTAAAAGTAGGCTTCTTCAATCTATGTGTTTGCTATCATTATTGATAATAGTTTTGGCAGTTTTAAGTACTTATTCTCGCAGTGTTTGGGTTTCAATAGCAGTTGGTATTTTATATATTATTTTAAAGTTTAAAAGGGTAGATATTATAATTTATGCCCTGATTATTGTTGCTCTTGGTATTTTATTAATGCCAGAGTTGAGAGTTTTTTTCAGTACGGTTTTAGAAAGAATGCAAGATATATTTGCTGGTACTGAAGATGATTCTTCTAATATAAGGTTAATGTTAGGTATTGGAGCCATAAAAATGTTTTTTGATTCTTATTTTATGGGTGTTGGGTTCCAAGGTTTTTCAACTTATTTCCAAAATTATTATACGATTCAACAAACAATTGGGGTATATGAGCCTCATAATATTTTATATACAATATTTGCAGAAATTGGAATTCTAGGTTTTATTGTATTTCTATATCTGATTTATAAAATTATTCATACAGCATATAGTTGTTCAAAAGTTAATGATTCGAAATTAATAAACATAGTTGGTCATTCATTGTTAGCATCTAGTATATCATACTTAGTGTTCTATCAATTCTATGGTGGGTTAACTAATAGTTTTATATACATTTTGATAGGCTTAATTTTTGCCACTAAAAAAGTTTCTCAAAACGAAATCTTAGATTTAGAATTCATTAAAAACTAATACTAAGATATTTCTTTGTTACAGTTCGTTTAGAACTCTAATTTAATCTCTTAACCGCAACATACGCTGTAATTAAACTTGCTATTGTGCTAAGACCTGACATTATAAGGCGTACTCTTTCAGATTTCTGTCTTTCAAGTTCTAAGTTATAATTTCTTCCTGTACTTACATCCTCAAATGGAACTCGATCTACGAAAATAATATCACCCGACTCTAATACCGTTTCTGAAGTTCTATACCAGGCTCTACTCCCAGCTTTTATTATGTAAATTCTATTAGGATCTGCAGCAATTGTTAGGCCATTTGCAGCTGCCAGATAATCTTCAAGAGAAATGGTATTGTCGTAAGAATAAAATCCTGGAACATTAACCTGTCCTAAAATTGAAATAGTAAACTCATCTTTTGGTATGTATAACCGATCACCATTACGC
>JAYPYN010000116.1:0-7122 GCA_038154605.1 Balneolaceae bacterium | reverse complement strand
ATAATAAGAACCTTTTTTTTAGGCACCTTTATTTTTTTTGATGATGAATTTTGCACATAAAAAGCAGGCTAATCCTATTTGAAAAAGTAATGAAAGCCACGATAATTTTACCCCGTTATAAAATGAAGAAGGTCTGAAATCTAATTCTAAAGTATGTGATCCTGCTGGTATTTGAACCCCTCTCAATAAATAGTTTGTTTTATGAATCGGAATTTCTTCTCCATTTAGTAGGGCAATCCAACCATCAGGATAATAAATTTCACTTATCACTAAAAACCCAGGTTTACTACGGACGATATCAAACGCCATTTCTGCACCAGTATAATTAGTTATTGAAACCGTAGAACTCGAATCTATAGATGCTTCCGGTACATAATTTTCAACAACCGCAGTACTATAGAAATCTAAATTCCCAGCAAATAATAAGTCATATGCTTGTTTTGGATTTTCAGCGGTTATAACTGAATCAGCAAAATATGCCTTCGGTAAAACATTGTCATTTTCATACACTACTCCGCCATTAGAGCCAGTAAAAACGGGGGTTAGTCCAGGTATTGAAAGTCCAGGATTGTAAGTGATATATTTGGTATTAAGCGCACTTAGTAAACCTAAATTTATACCATAATCTCCTCCAAAAAGGGGACTATTGGATGCCATAAATACTTCTTGTGCTAAACTTAACTTGGCACCTGAATATCCACCCAATGAAGGGTAAAAATAGGATGGTATAGCGTTTGAAAATGGTCCAGATGAGATATCTAAAGGAAATACTCTGTAAGGAAATTCTTGTTTTTTATTTTGTGATCGTATAAATGTGTCCTGATCTCGTTGTTTGGAAACTATGAGCTTTTCTGAATTTACATTTGAGGCCACAAATTTGGATTCATCCATATAACGCTGACCAACCTGTATCATATCTATTCCAGCTAATGTAACGATACAGAGTCCTGCAATACTGCTAGACATTTTATTTTGAGACACAAGATATAACATACCGGCGCCCATCAACAAAAATAAACCAAATCTTAGTACATCCGAATTTGCTTTTTGTTCTCTTTCAGGTACGATTTTTTGATTAACGTAATTTCTTGCACGTTGTACAACTTGAGGATTATTTGCTGGTAACTGATTTTGTTGCGCAATCTGTGCTGATAATCGTTCAATCTCTCCGGTAGCGACAAAATCAAATCCGCGAACCTGAACAAACATAAAAATGAATACGGCAAAGATAGTCCCCACGCTTTTATAGAAAGTTTTAATGGGGAGAGGTTTTTTTGAAATGGAATCAAAAATATGATCTAATCCAAATACAGCTACAACAGTAAAGCAGAAAGAGGTAACAACAAGCCATGTTTCTGGAGCCCTAAATTTATCGAAGTAAGGGATATAATTGAATGCAAATTCATTCAATAATCTAAATGAGCTTCCCCATGAAAAGAAGATGGCGAGAATTCCAACTCCTAGGAATACATAAAGTAGTTTATCTCGTATTTTAAATATTCCCAAAATCATAAAAAAGAATGCCAATGCTCCTAGATAATGTGGACCAGAAGTAAAGGATTTAGGCCCCCAATAATCTGGGGAAGCTCCTCCAAATAGATTTGGTACAATGAGTGTAAGTGTTTCCGTAATACCTTGACTCCATGCAAAAGCATAGTTGGTATCTAACCCCGTTGTACCCGTTAAGTCAGAGCCACCGCGAATGCTATATGGCGCATAACTTTGCTGAGAGAGGATGCGTTCAGCATTGTTAAATATCCCCATAATGCCGCTAAGTATGAGGAGGGCTGTTATAGTTCCAACTTTGGAAAAATTTTTCTGTTTTAGCCAATGTAGGCTATCATACATCCACCAAATACCCATCAAATACAAGAAGTAGTAAGTAATTTGGGGGTGTCCTGCTCTAACTTCCAACGCAAGGGATGTAATTAAAACTAAAAGCCCTAATAGTATTTTACCCGACCTAGTGAGAAGCCAATATCCAACGAACGACCAAGGTACAAAGGCTAATGCAAAAAACTTGGAGGTATGTCCGGCCATAATTATAACAGGAAAATAGGTGGTGAGTGCGAAGGTGAGGCTTCCAAAAACAGCAGATAGGGGTCTAAATCCCATCAAAATCAAAAAAACATACATGCCAGTAAGCATAACCCAATATTGAAAAGCGGGATAAATTTTGTTAAAATACCCAGAAACATCGCTTATGTGGGGTACCTGAGCTTTCGTTGATACAACAAAAGCGGGCATTCCTCCAAACATGTTGCTTGCCCAGAGCGGTTCTTCATCGAATTGCTTTCTGTACTCTATGATAGATTCTGCGCCAGCTCGCCACTGCACGATATCATGTCGGTTAATTTCTTTTCCACCAATTGTGGTATTAAAAAAAAGGATAAATGGTACAATAAATAAGAGTAACAGCGAAATTATATGTTGCTTAAATCGCGGTAACTGGAAAAAAAAATCTGTCATTTGTATACAATTTATTCGATAACCTTAGGAACTCTGAAATAATCAGAATCGGCGTCTGGAGCATTTTTTAGTGCATCGGCATGGCTCATAGTCTGTTCTGAAATGTCAGATCGTAATCTGCTTTTTAAATCAATGACATGTTCGAGTGGTTCTATATTTTCTGTGTCCAGCTCATTTAGAAGATCCATATAGCCCAATATATTATTCATATCTTTAGAAAGGTGTTTAACTTCATCTTCTGATAATTGTAATCTTGCTAAATTCGCTACATAGCGTACTTCTTTTTCGGAAACAGACATAAAAAAATTTTATTTATTAAAGGTAATAAAGAATCATAGAAAGGGTTAGTTTAATCATAAATAATTTACACAGAGTTGAACTGAATATTAAAAATTACTTGTGATAATGCCCTACAAATAATAATATAATTCATGCTTAAAAAAACAGTTACCATAAAAAACAGTTCAGGGTTACATGCAAGGCCATCAGCGGCATTAGTTAAGCTAGCGGGTGGATTTAAATCTGATTTTTATATCCATATGTATGGATATCGAGTTAATGGCAAAAGTATTCTTGGAGTTATGACCTTAGCAGCCGAGCAAGGAGCTGAGTTATTACTTGAAGTATCGGGTTCAGATGAGCAAAAAGCTATGTCATCTATTGTTGATTTAATTGAAAGTAATTTTGATGATTCTGAATAATAGGGGGCAAAAGCGCGATGGAAGAATACATCATTCAAGGGTTAATAGGTAATAAAGGCATTGCTATTGGTCCTGTTTGGGTGGATGACAATGCCCAGCAAATTATTTCTCCTATGAAGATAAAAGGTCCGCAAGTTAAAGCCCAATTTAACCGATTTAACACCGCTAGAGATGCTTTTTTAGAGGAATTAAGCCTGCTTTCAAATAATTTAGATTCGGCAACAAAGGAAATTCTAGAAGCCCAAAAACATATTGTTTCTGATATCGAAATTGAGAAAAAAGTAAAATATTTTATAGAACAATGTTTTTACAATGTTGATTATGCTTTATTTGAAACATTTGGTGAATTTATCGAAAAGCTAAAAGAAAGTGGATCAGAATTGTTTCTTCAACGTATAGTAGATCTTGAAAACCTGCGAGATAAATTAATAGAGCTTTCAAGAGATAAAGCTAAAAACTATAAAATTCCAAAAGGCTCAATTCTAATAGCAAAAGAAATAAGTCCGACGGATTTGGTTAGCTTTTATGATCATGGGATTGCCGCTTTAGTGATAGAAAAAGGAGGTAGAACATCACATGCTACGATTATAGCTCAGTCGCTAAATTTACCTTGCATTATCAATGCTAAAAATGCAATCCGATCAGCAAAAAATGCTCAAACGGTAATTCTTGATTCCAATGCAGGCTGCCTGATTTTTAATCCAAAACGCAGTACCCTCGATAAGTATAAAGCGAAGTTAAAAGAGTTTAATAGAAGCCAAAAAATAAACCTTAAGTTAAATGAAGCCTCACATACTACCGACGGATTTGCCTTTCACTTAAGGGCAAATGTGGAATTTGTTCAGGAACTCGAACAAGTAAAAAAAAGTGGTGCTGAAGGAATCGGATTATTACGAACCGAAGCTCTACTTTATAGAGGGGCACCTAAGCGAAGTTACAAGGAGCAAACTAAATTTTATTCTCAGATTTTAGAAAAATCTAGCGGAGTGTGTACCATTAGGTTATTTGATGTTGGTGGTGATAAGGTTTCTATATTACCTGCCGAGGAAGATAATCCTTTTCTTGGGTGGCGCGGTATTCGTATGCTACTCGATGAAAAGGAAATTTTAGAAACTCAATTAAAGGCAATATTAGAAGTTTCTGGTGAATATGTTGGGCGTATCCAAATTTTGATACCAATGATCACTGACATAAATGAGCTACAAAAGGTAAAAGAAACTCTTGATCAAATAAAAAAAGAATTAACAGTGCATAAAATTCCATATGATCCTTCAATAAAGGTTGGAATAATGGTAGAAGTGCCAAGTGTTGCTTTGTTGGCGTCTCATTTTGCAAAAGAAGTCGACTTTTTTAGTATAGGTACCAATGATTTAACACAATACACGCTTGCTGTAGATAGAGGAAATGAGCGTATTTCTTCGATGTATCAACACAATCATCCTGCAGTATGGCAATTGATTTATCAGACGGTTTATGCCGCCCAAAAATATAATATTCCTTTATCGGTTTGTGGCGAATTGGCAGGAGATGAAATGGGAGCCGCCGCACTTATTGGTTTAGGGGTACAAGATTTGAGTATATCTCCATTAAGTATTCATAAAATCAAACATCTACTTTCTTCAAATTCGAGAGCAAAATTCGAGGAATTTGCTCAAATAGTTGTCAAAAGTTCAGTACTTTTTGATATTACTGAAGCTTTCAAAGCGCTTTTTCAAACCAAGCCTTGATTTAGTATTTTAATCTAAACTCTCTCTTACATTGTGGAGTTTAACCGAAAACCGCTTTCAAAATTAAATAAATTAGATATAATATTATTGATACAAAACAAATTTAAATCTTTGCATTAATTGATATTATTTAATAAGTAAATATTGTTATTAACATTAAAAAATAAATATTTTTAATTTTTCTTTATTAATACTTTTACAAAATCATGCTAAATAAGAAATTCACACCTAAGAGAACCGTTTGTAAAGTAACTTTTTCTGTTCCATCAGATATCGTTGCTAAAGAAGTTGCCCTAGTTGGTGATTTCAATGATTGGGATACAACTTCAACAATTTTAACAAAAAAAAATGACGAATATGCTACAGAAGTTCGTCTTAAGCCTGAAGCTGAGTATAAATTCAAATATTTGATTGATGGTGAAACATGGGAAAATGATTACGCAGCTGACGCGTATGTTGCAAATGAATTTGGGACAGAGGATTCAGTAGTAGTTATTGGAAAATAAATATTTTGTTTGATATTACTTCATTTAAAAAAGAGCTTTCCACTTCTTGGTTAGGTAGAGAGCTACTTTTTTTTGAAAGTCTGGGATCAACCAATAATTATGCAAAAGACCTAGATCGAAAATCATCTAGGCACGGTACACTAGTCATTACTGACGAACAGTTTGAGGGTAGAGGCCAATATGAGCGTAAATGGATCTCAGAAAATGGTTTAAATCTTACCTTTTCTCTCATTTTTGAACCGCAAAAAAGTGATAGATTGATACTGCTTACACTAGCTGCTGCATTAGCAATTTCAGAAATAGTTGAAGAAATTTCTAAACAAAAAGTATGTATTAAGTGGCCAAATGATGTTTTAGTAAACAATAAAAAGATAGCTGGACTACTCGCCGAAACCCTCTTTGTTGGAAGCACTTTGGAGCGTGTGGTTTTAGGTATTGGATGGAATATAAACCAAATGAACTTTCCATCATCTATACATGGCAATGCTACATCATTAAAAAAAATAATTACCAAAGATTTTTCAAGAGAGCAAATGCTCGCTCGTTTACTTTCCCGCATCGAGTATTATTATCGTTTATGGGATACCAAGGATACCGACCTTGTAAAGCATATCAATAAAAAATTTATAGGATATGGAGAATGGGTTAATTTAAGTGTAAATAATGATTTGCGACAATCAGAATACAAATTTATGGGAATAAATGCCGCGGGGGATATGATAGTGTTGAATAAAGAGCTTGAAGTGAATACTTTTTCATATGAACAAGTTCGAGTCCATATCGATCCAGAAAAACCTCAGAGAAAGTTATAATTCTTATTTTCCAACTCAAGGAACATTAGTTCTTGGGGTAAGTGGTGGTCTAGATTCGATGGCACTACTTTATTTGTTTCATAAAAATAAAATCCCTGTTTTTGTTGTGCATGTGAATTATAGACAAAGAGGTACTGATAGTGAATCAGATAAAAAATTAGTGGAAGATATGTGTGCTATGTGGGGAATAGAGTGTTGCGCTGTTTCCCTAGATCCATATACTAAGTCAGGTAATTTTCAGGATTGGGCGCGGAAACAAAGGTATCAAATATTTCGAGATATACGAAGAGAGATTGATGGGGTAGGGATTTGCGTAGCTCATCATGCGGATGATCAACTCGAAACTATTTTATTTAAAATGTTACGCGGAGCAGGAATTTCTAGTTGGCAAGGACTGCAAGAATGGGACGGTGAAATTTACAGACCTATGTTGCATTTGCCTAAATCAAAAATACAGGCTTTTTGTAATATTGAAGCTATTCCTTTCCGAATGGATTCTTCCAATGAATCCAATAAATATACCCGAAATGCTTTAAGAAATTTAGTATTTCCAGTTTTTGAAAAATGCATTCCTGGTTGGAAATCCAACCTCTCATCGATAAGTGACAAGGCAGCGGTTGCAGACGAGATTCTCGAATTGATGCTGGATAGTATGGTTACACATGCATCATTGGATATTCGGAGGTTATCTGAATATTCTCAAAATCTAAAAGCTAGCATCCTAAATAAATTTTTGGATACCTACGCAGGGTATAAGCCTTCGAAAGGTGAAATTTTGAATATCGTTACCTTACTTAGTAGCCAAACTGGAAATGAAATACGATTACACGGCGGATTACGATTAATAATCGACAGAGGTAAACTAGTAATTAAAACAATAACGAATAGACCACATGTTGACAAAGTT
>JAYPYN010000115.1:0-7138 GCA_038154605.1 Balneolaceae bacterium | reverse complement strand
TTCGAACCGGCAACATTCAGCTTGGAAGGCTGACACTCTACCAATTGAGTTACGCTCGCAATATGTTTGTGGGGAGAGCAGGATTCGAACCTACGAAGTCGAAAGACAACAGATTTACAGTCTGCCCCAGTTGGCCGCTTTGGTATCTCCCCTTCCACAATCTGAGCCAGTGACCGGATTCGAACCGATGACCGACGGTTTACAAAACCGTTGCTCTACCAACTGAGCTACACTGGCAATTTTGCGAAAGACTTAAAAAATACCCATCAATCTAAAAATTGTCAACCTATTTAGATATAATTTTTTTTGCCTTTTTTTGATTCTATTTTTTTGCCTTTTTTCCTAGATACGGAATCAAAATTTTAACAATGAATAGTATTAGGATTAGTACCAAAATAAATATACCATAAGTTGAAAGATAGCTCCCAATTGTCGCCCAATTTTCTTTAAGAACCCACCCCAAGCTTATTAATAATGTATTCCAAAGTGCAGAACTAATAAATGAACAAATGATAGTGTTAAATAATTTAAGTTTAAAAACACCTGCTGTAATAGAAATCACAGATCGAGTGCCTGCTAAAAACCTATTGCCGATTATAACCCATTGACCATATTTATCCATCCAAGCTTTTGCGATCATCATATATTCGTAATCGAAAAATTTTAATATTCTTTGGTTGCTTTGTTTACCTGAGATTTGAACTTCTAGTTTTCCCCCTATCCAATACATGTTCATGAACCCAACAACAGAGGACATTACTGTTAATATCCAAATAGGAAATAAATCAATAATACCTTCTGCCACTAAATATCCACTAAATACAATTAATACATCGCCAGGTACAGGAGGCACCACGTTCTCTAAGTAGGCAATGCATGTAAAAATTACATAAATCCCAAGTGGTCCCACTAAATTTACCCAATCAATAACTGATTGTATTATATGATCAATCATTCAAATTTTTATTTCTTGTAAAAGAACTATTGTTGTTGCCGTTATCCCTTCTTGTCTTCCAACAAAACCCATTTTTTCGGAAGTAGTTGCTTTCACCGAAACTTGATTTAATTCAATTTCTAGATCTGAGGCAATGGTTCTTCTAATCTTTAAAATGTGTGGCATTAACTTTGGAAATTCTGCCACAATGGTGGCATCAATATTCCCAACACAGTATCCTTCAGCTTTTACAAGAGAGTAACAATGCTTCATTAGTAATCGGCTATCGGCATTTTTGAATGCTGGATCAGTATCTGGAAAATGCTGTCCAATATCACCCATTGCAACAGCCCCAAGGATTGCATCAGTTATGGAATGTAGCAACACGTCTGCATCTGAATGCCCTAACAATCCTTTATCGAATGGGATTTTTACCCCTCCTAAAATTAAAGGCCTGCCTTCCACAAAAGCATGAGTATCATAGCCATATCCAATTCTCATACTGCTTCCTTCTCCTTAAGAATCATTTCTGCAATGTTTAGATCGATGGGATATGTAATTTTTAAATTTGAACGATTTCCTTCCACAACTTTTACGGTACCACCAACCCTTTCAACCAAAGAGGAATCATCTGTACCAATAAAATTATCTTTGGTAGCTGACTCATATGCTTTTAATAATAGTTTCTTATTAAATATTTGAGGGGTTTGAGCTTGCCATAAGCCGTCTCTTTCTGGTGTTTGTTTAATACTTAGAAAGTCATCCACTTTTTTGATTGTATCTTTAGCAGGCACCCCTACAATAGCACCCCCATATAAAACGGCTTGCTCATGGGTTTTGACAATTAAATCAGGTGTAATAAGTGGGCGCACTGCATCATGCACAGCTATATAATTAACATTTTCTTGGACATGATCAAGACCATTCAATATCGAGTATTGCCGTTCTTTCCCGCCTAAAATAATTTTGAAATCAATTTGATTGTTTGGGATTTTGGAACATATATCTGATACATGCTCATGCCATTCATGAGATGTTGGAATGATAATTTGTACTACCGATTTGACCCTTGAAAAAGCATTTATTGAGTGCCAAATGATGGGTTGATTACCTAATAGTAAAAAAGGTTTTGGCTTTTTTGAACCCATTCGGGTTCCAAAGCCTGCCGCCGGGATGATTACCGCCAGCTTTTCCATATTATATTATGATCATTGCATCGCCAAAAGAAAAAAGGCGGTAGTTATCTTTTTTTGCCTGCTCAAAAGCTTCCATTAAAAAGTCATAACCAGCGAAAGCGGCGCCCATCATAAGCAAAGTAGATTCTGGTCGATGGAAATTTGTAATTAGACATTCGGTAATTTTAAACTGATACGGTGGATATATGAATTTATCGGTCCAACCAGTTCCCATCTTCGACATTCCACTTGCCATCACACTGGTTTCAATAGCTCTTACTACACTTGCACCCGCTGCAACAACCTTATTTTTTTTCTTTTTTAAAACAGTGTTAATTTTATCAGATGTATCCATAGAGATAAAATAATTTTCTGAATCCATCCTATGTTTTGTAAGATCTTCTACTTCTACATTTCTGAATGATCCCCAACCTATGTGTAAGGTTACTGGTAAGAATTCTACACCTTTGGCCTTAATTTTATCCACCAGCTCTTGTGTGAAGTGCAAACCAGCGGTAGGCGCTGCTACTGAGCCACGCTCTGCTGCAAATATAGTTTGGTACTGCGTTTTATCCTCTTCTCTAGGCTCTCTTTCTATGTAAGGAGGCAATGGCATTTTACCTAAAATATCAAGTTTATTGTAAAGCTCTTCATTTGGACCATCGAATAAAAACCTAATTGTTCTTCCTCTAGAAGTTGTATTGTCTACAACTTCTGCGGTTAGTTCATCTTCGCCATCTCCAAAATATAATTTATTACCAATCCGAATTTTTCTTGCAGGCTCTACCAATACATCCCAAAGCATATTTTCTGGTTGTAATTCTCTCAAAAGAAACACCTCAATGTCTGCTTCGGTTTTTTCTTTTTTACCATTTAATCTAGCAGGAAAAACCTTGGTATTGTTATAGACTATAACATCTCCTTCATTTAGATACTCATGTAAGTCAGAGAATTTCTTATGCTCAATGGTTTTCTCTGCACGATTTAACACCATAAGGCGAGCTTCATCTCGTTTTTGTTTTGGGATATCGGGTATGTTTAACCCTTCTACTTCGAATCTAAAATCTGTGAGTTTCATCTCTCGGATTTAGTTAATTTTATAGTTTTAGTAAATTTTCAAAAGACTTCTAATATATCTTTTTTTTATACCATTTTCAATTAATGTTAGTTTGTCTTCAGGTAGTCATTTTACTTTTAGTTATTTATATTATTGGTACAATTCTGTAAAAACTCACGTATGAAGAAAGTTATATTCCTATTCTTGTTTATTGTTCTTACGCAATCCGTTTCAGCTCAATATCGTGCTGATCTCCCCGGTTATTTTGATTACACTGGTCCTTTAATTGATGATCGAGCCCCTACGATTCAAAATAAATTGAATCGTTTCTTTAGTTCTATTAAAATGCAACATACGTATAATATGTCGTTCAACTCATTTGGAGGAAACTATCAAAATGTTAATGCTTATACTAACTCTATGTTCTTTAATTTTAGCGAAAAAATTACTGGCAGAGTTGATATTTCATTTTTTCATACTCCTTTCAGTCAAAACAATCAAGTTATGGGGGGTAAAAACTTTCAAAACAAAGTTTCCATCAGCAATGCTGAACTAAATTTTAAACTAAGTGAAAATTCTTATCTCCGTTTTCAATACCAAAAATTTCCCAATAGCTATGGATATAATAACCCATACCAATACAACCGCCACCGATATAGGAATAACTGGATGTGGTATTAACTAACTTTTGAATGTCGAAACCTCTGTCTGATCCAAAAGGCTTTTCTTTAAATCAATTGTTATACAATTCCGTTATCGGATTTTTATCTTTATTATTGATTGCGCTTTTAGTAGCGTTAGCCACTCGCTTAATTTATCCTAGAATTGTTAATAATAGAGTAGAATCAAACTCACAGCTAATTAGTAATGTTATACAAATAGAAGTTCTGAATGGATGCGGCATAAATGGAATCGCTCGAAGTTATACAGAAGTATTAAGAAAAAGCGGATTTGATGTCGTTGAAATTGGAAATTTTGATCATGACACATTAGAAAAAACATTTATCATTTCTCGTAATGGTATTATGGATAATGCCCGACAAATAGCTCGTGCACTAGGAGTTTCGGAAACAAACATTGTAAGAGAAGAATCACCTGATTTTTATTTAGATGTAACCGTTATTATAGGTCATGATTATGAACAGCTTAACACAAAATAAATGGTAGAAATTAACCAACCAACAAATGATCAATTCCAAGCAAAGCCAGATTCAAAAAGTTTAGTTGAATTGGTAATTGAAGGGATGAAAGCAAGAAAGGCAATTGATATTACCGTTATGGATGTATCTGATTTAACCACGCTTACAGATTACTTTGTAATTTGCAGTGGTACATCTGACACCCAAATAAAAGCAATCGCAGATTCTGTAGAGGAAGAAATTTTAAAGAATACTGGGGAAAAAGCATGGAAAAAAGAAGGAGTACAAGCAAGAAACTGGATTATACTTGATTTCATTAATATTGTAGTACATGTTATGAGCAAGGAAAAAAGAGATTTTTATAGCATTGAAAGAGTGTGGAATGATGCCCGCATCACCTACATTGATGACGAATAAATGAAAGCAACTAAACCCCGTATATTAATCACAGAACCTATTACAGAATCTGTGATCGATTATCTATCAAAATTCGGGGAAGTAACAATTGGTGTAAAAGGTAGATATTTAACTGAGAAGCATCTAATTTCTGATATATCCCGTTTCGATGCTCTCCTCTCAATGCTATCAAATCCAGTTACAGAACGTGTTTTGAGAGCTGCCCCGAAATTAAAAGTAGTTGCAAATTTTGCTGTTGGCTATAATAACATTGATATAGTAGCTGCTTCTAACTTAGGGATCAAAGTGGCAAATACACCGGAGGTTCTAACCGAAGCATGTGGAGATTTTGCAATGGCTCTGTTGATGGCAACAAGTCGAAATTTTTACCAGGCTGAAAAATATTTACGTGAAGGTGGTTTTAAAGGATGGGAACCACTTGGTTTTCTTGGCCCAGAGCTACGAGGAAGAAAACTTGGCATTATTGGGATGGGAAGAATTGGACAAGCATTTGCAAAACGTGCTATTGCTTTCGGAATGGACATACAATATTGTAATAGACGTCCATTACCACAACCTATCGAAAATGAGCTAGACGCAACATTTATTCCTGATATAAATCAAATAGCATCAAGCTCCGACGTTCTTAGCCTGAATTGTCCTCTTACACCAGAAACACATCATTTAGTAAATAGAGAACTATTACATCTGATGCCAAAACATGCCTTACTGATAAACATCTCACGTGGGCCAGTGGTAGATGAAGCTGCTTTAGCTCATGCTTTACATAATGGCATCATTTTTGGCGCCGGATTGGATGTATTCGAAGAAGAACCAAACGTTCATCCAGATTTACTTTCAGCACCGAATTGCACCATTCTTCCACATATTGCTAGTGCAACATTTGAGACCCGAGAAGCTATTGGAATGTTAGCCGGTGAAGCAATTATTAAAGTACTTTCAGGGGAACCCGACACAAGTATTCCAAATCTCATATCTTAACACCTTTATTTCTCAAATAACTTTTACGTTTATTGTGTATGGGATTTAACAAATCACATATTACTAACATTTTGTATGGTGCGCTTTTTTGCGTGGCACTTTCATTTCTGATTTTTGAATGGATTCAATTCAAAGCTAATAGCGAATTATCCGATTTAGATAATGTTGCCAACCAAGCGGTAGAGGAATCGTTTAAAGTATTTCAAAATAAGATTTTTGATTTCACCTATAGATCAACAGAATATTCGAATCAGATTGCAACAGCATTATCTGAAAGTAATGATTTAACTCTTTCTAAGCCTCCACCTTCTAATTTTTGGGGTTCTGCTGTTTTTATAGATGATAATCCAGTTTTATGGCACGGATATATTTCCATAGACGACCTAGAGTTAAAACCAATAATAAACAACGATATTTCGTTACAAAGAAAAAGAGATGGAAATGTCCAATTTTTAGAATCCACCATTCAAATAAAAACCACCTCAAATAAGGAAGATACACGTGTACATGTTGTAACACGTCTTCTATTGGAACAAGAACATACGTTTCAGATCATCACTAACGGTAATCGAGATGATCAAAATTTTTCCGCACAAAAAAACACCTTTCCTGTTAAAATTTCATACTCTAGCATACGACAAGATTCTATTATTCATTCTAAGAGATTTGAATCTAAATCCGGCGATTTCATTGCTCTATTATATGCTACTGAATCGGATAAAAAAGTATTCGTTTCAAAAAAAAATATACAACTCACCTCTATTCGTTCTTATTTTTTATTAACCATAACCCTTCTGTTTACCATTCTAATTGTTTGGGTATGCAGGTTTTTTCCTGCTCATAAACAATTGGTGATTCATTGGTCGCTGTTAATCATTCTTTACCTTTTACAAAAACCAATTTTCCTTTCTCTTTTTCCAACTGATTTAATTTCCTTAACAATCAATGCATTATTTTTGATTCTTGCCTATTTAAGTTTCTATAAATGTATTCGTTATTATTACTCCACCGATAACAAAGACAGCTCAAATAAAATATATATCATTAGTTTTGGGCAGGGCATGGTGGCTTCTATCTTTGCGCTCTATATACAAAATGGAATGTATTCCACTATTGTTGACACAGAATTAAATGTATTTAAACAAATTCTTACATCATCTGTGGCTTCAACAGTATGGATTTGGGCATCTGGCACAGCTCTTCTTCTGCTTGTATCATTATTTAATACCCTGCTTCTTCATGGATTAAATAATAAGCGTTGTTCTAGTTTCCATGTATTTTTGTACACCTTTTTTGGAGTACTTTTCCCGATAAGCATTGCTTTTTTTCTTGCTCATAGTTTGGCTATTAATATCCTTGCATTATCGATCAGTACTATTTTACTGCTGTGCATTCTAGGTGTCACTTTTCTTCAACACCGTGTTAAGATTCTAAA
>JAYPYN010000114.1:1686-7156 GCA_038154605.1 Balneolaceae bacterium | reverse complement strand
TAATCCGAGAATTAGGACAATACATCCCCATATTAGGTGTTTGTTTAGGGCATCAAGCAATCGGAGAAGTGTATGGCGCAGAAGTAGTTTACGCACCTAGCTTAATGCATGGTAAGGTATCTAATGTAGAACATGACGGAAAATCAATATTTGAAAATGTAGAAGAAAATTTTGTTGCTACGCGGTACCATTCATTGGTTTTAGATCCCCAAACAATACCAGATGAACTGGAGATAACAGCACGAACTGGGGAAGTAGTAATGGGAGTACGACACAAGAAATTCCCTGTTGAAGGCATTCAATTTCATCCAGAAAGTATTTTAACTACCGAAGGTCCTAAGATGATTTCAAATTGGTTAAGGCAATCATGAATTTTAAAGAAATATTAGAACAACTTTCATTTTCTAAGAATTTGTCATCAGATGTGGCCGAAAAGGCTATACAGCAAATTATGACTGGTGAGGTATCGAACGAACAAGTAGCAGGGTTTTTAACTGCTATGAGGATGAAAGGAGAGACGGTGGAAGAATTAACAGCTTTTGTTAAAGTGATGCGCGAAAAATCGATAAAGGTTAACGTTGATACAGATGGAGCCGTTGATCTAGTGGGTACAGGAGGCGACAAATCGGGAACCTTTAATATCTCCACAATAGCTTCTTTTGTAGTAGCTGGTGCAGGAGTACCCGTAATTAAGCATAACAACAGAAGTGCGTCTAGTAAATGTGGAAGCGCAGATGTATTAGAGGCTTTGGGAGTTAAAATAGAGCTTGATGCTAATCAGGTAGAACAGGCTTTTAATGAAGTTGGAATAGCATTTATGTATGCTCCAATGTTTCATCCTGCCATGAAATATGTTATGCCCGCTCGTAGGGCGCTTGGCTTCAGAACTTTTTTCAATATGTTAGGTCCGATGAGTAATCCTGCTGGGGTACAACGTTATGTGATTGGTGCTTTTAGTAATCAAGTTGCACATAATATGGCTCGTATTCTTACAAATTTAAATACTTCTTTTGCTTACACTTTTCATTCTAAAGATGGTTTAGATGAGCTAAGTTTAACCTCAGGTGCCGATATTTATGAATTAAGAGAACAAATTCTATCTAAACCTATATCCTTCAATTCCGCAGCACTTGATTTCACTTCATGTACTATTTCGGATATTTTAGGGGGTAATCCTGAAGAAAATGCAGAAATATTTACTAGCATCTTAGATAATTCATCCACTTCACCCCAAAGAGATATTATTATACTCAATGCGACTTTCGGAATTCATGCATCAGGAAAAGTTGCAACGCTTAAAGAAGCAAAATCCTTAGCAGAGCAAAGCTTAAAATCTGGGCAAGCACGTCAACTATTCGATACATATACCGAGGTAAGCAGAAGCGTGTAGTATGGCGAATATTTTAGATAACATAGTAGCCCAAACCACCCAAGATTTAAAGAAGAGAATGAATTCGTTCAGCTTTCATGATCTACAATCGTTAGAAGGTTATGAAAAGCCAAGATTATCGTTTAAAAACGCTCTTAAAAGTGATGGAGTCTCAATAATTGCAGAGGTAAAAAAAGCATCCCCATCAAAAGGAATTATACGAGAGGATTTTCATCCCGTAGATATTGCGCTTAGATATCAAGATGGCGGTGCTTCAGCCATTTCTGTACTTACTGACCAACCTTTTTTTAAGGGGCATCTAGATTTTTTATCTTCAATTTCAAAAAATGTAGAACTCCCTTTATTAAGAAAAGACTTCATCATTGATCCTTACCAGATTAGAGAAGCACGAGCATACGGAGCAGATGCCTTTTTAATTATTATGGCTATCATATCTGATGCACAATTGGATGAGTTGCTTGCTGCTGCCGATGAATTTGGCCTAGATGCATTGGTTGAGTGTTACGATCAACATGATTTCGATCGAGTACCTTTTGATCGAGTGCCAATTTTAGGTGTAAATAATAGAGATTTAAACAACTTTAATGTAGATGTTCATCGAGGTAATTCCATTCTTAAACAAGCCCCAAAAAATACTATTTTAGTCTCAGAGAGTGGTATTTCAAGTGGTCAAGATATGGCCTTATTGCATAAAGAAAATATCGACGCTGTTTTAATAGGTGAGCATTTTATGCGACAGCCTGACCCTGAAAAAGCTGTATCTTCCTTGATTAAAGCCGGACAACTAGAATTCGAAAGAAATATGCAAAATGGTTAATCCTACAAAAGTAAAAATCTGCGGAATTACCAATTTAGAAGATGCTCGTTTCGCCTCCGGAGCCATGGTTGATTATTTAGGTTTCATCTTTACAGAGCAAAGTAAACGCTATATCGATCCTGAAAAAGCTGGGGCAATTATTAATTGGGTGGAAGGACCAGATAAGATCGGTGTATTTATGAATCAACCGTTGGATGATGTAAATCTCTTAGCTAAATTTTCAGGTGTAGATTATGTACAACTTCATGGACAAGAAACAGTGGAATATTGCCAACTGATAGAAAAACCTATTGTAAAAGTCATTCATGTAGAAGAAACATCCACAAAGGAAGAGTTAGAATCTCAGGTAGCTTTATATTCGTCAGTTGCGCAATTTCTTCTTTTCGATACAAAAATTGATGGAGTACTTGGAGGAACTGGCACTACATTCGATTGGTCTTTGTTAACAAATAGTATTGGCAACATTCCATTTTTTATAGCAGGTGGATTGCATCCTGATAATGTAACAGGAGCCATCGAATCTATTCAACCCTATGCTGTGGATGTGAATAGTGGTGTTGAAGAACAACCTGGGTTAAAAGATTTCGAAAAAATTGAACAGTTGATGGTGAATTTAAAATCGTATAAAATTTAAATTATGCAAGTAGAAGAAGCTAAAACAATCTACAATCAACCCAACGCTCGTGGGTATTTTGGAGATTATGGTGGAAAGTTTGTGCCAGAAATTTTAATTCCTGCCATCACTGCCTTGGAAGAGGAGTATAAAATTGCGCAAAAAGACCCCGAATTTCTTCGCGAATATCACGAATTACTTGAAGAATATGTTGGCAGGCCAACAAAACTCACTTTTGCGGATAAATTAACTGCTTATTACGGAAACGCAAAAATTTATCTAAAAAGGGAGGATCTATGCCATACAGGAGCTCATAAAATAAACAATGCCATTGGGCAAATTTTGTTAGCTCGAAGAATGGGTAAAACACGAATAATCGCTGAAACTGGGGCGGGTCAGCATGGCGTAGCCACGGCAACAGCTTGCGCAAAATTTGGGATGAAATGCATCGTTTACATGGGCGCCGAAGATACCGTACGGCAAAAATTAAATGTAGATCGTATGCAGTTAATGGGAGCTGAAGTTCGACCAGTTACAAGTGGCTCACAAACGCTAAAAGATGCCACTAATGAAGCAATTAGAGATTGGGTAACTAATGTTGAGGATACCTTCTATATAATTGGCTCCGTAGTTGGCCCTCATCCTTATCCAATGATGGTACGCAATTTTCATCGGGTGATTGGAGACGAAACCAAACGCCAAATTTTAGAAAAAGAAGGTCGACTTCCAGATTATTTAATAGCCTGTGTTGGTGGAGGTTCAAATGCATTGGGTATGTTCTATCCATTTATGGATGATGATGTAAAGATTATTGGAGTAGAGGCAGCAGGTTATGGAGTCGAATCCGGTAAAACAGCTGCAACCATAACAAAAGGAACCCCCGGGATTTTGCATGGCTCGTTGAGTTATTTATTGCACGACAAAAATGGGCAAATTGAATTAGCACATTCCATTTCTGCGGGATTAGATTACCCTGGAATAGGCCCGGAACATGCTTTCCTCCATGACTCTGGTCGAGTTGAGTACCATGCAGTTACCGACCAAGAAGCTATGGAAGCAGTTAAACTATTATCACAAAAAGAAGGAATAATTCCAGCTTTGGAGACTGCACATGCATTTGCTTGGTTAGAGAGCCTTATGCCAAACACAACCAAAGATCAGATTGTGATTTTAAATTGCTCTGGAAGGGGAGATAAAGACATGAAAACCATTTCTGAGAATTTGTAAATGAATCGGATCATAAAGAAATTTCAAGAAAAAAAATCCAGTGAAAAACTGATGAGCTTGTTCATCACAGCTGGGTATCCAAATTTAGAATCTACCGTGGATTTAGTACTCGGCTTCGAAAAAAATGGAGCCGATATGATTGAATTAGGAATGCCTTTTAGTGATCCATTAGCTGATGGGCCAACTATTCAATATTCTAGCGATATAGCTATCGAGCAAGGTATTTCCATAGATAAAATCTTACAGATGGTAGCCGAAATACGCAAGCAATCAGAAATACCAATTATTTTAATGGGATATATGAATCCTGTATTAAAATATGGCGTGGGAAAGTTTTGCCAACGAGCTAAAGAAGTAGGTGTTGATGGCTTTATTTTTCCAGATATACCCGTGGAAGAAAGTGCATTAATCGAAAATGAAGCTTCAAAAGTTGATATACCAATTATTTTTCTTGTGGCACCAAATACAACCAACGGTAGGATGGAATTAGCTGATGTTAAGTCGAGTGGATTCGTGTATTGTGTTTCGGTTACAGGAGTAACTGGTGCTAGAAAAGGGGAGGAAGTTTCCCAATCTGTTAGTAATTTTATACAGCGTGTTCGCGCTAAGGTAACAAAAAACCCAGTTATGATTGGGTTTGGAATCAAGTCGTATGAAGATGCTGTAAAAATATCTAAACATGCCGACGGTTTTATTGTAGGCAGTGCATTGATCAATCAAATCAGACATCATTATCCAAATAAAAACTGGAAAGAACACGTTTACAGCTTTGTACATTCATTAAAGTATGGTAGTTAATTAATAGTTATAGATATGCATCGTTTAAAAAATATTATTTTAATTTTAGTTATTTCGGCAACATTAGCTTGTGAAGGCGATTATAGAGAGCGTGCACAAGGGAGTCCAAGAGAATTTATCGTAGTGATGGACTCCACTAAATGGCAAAGTGCAACCGCCGACGCGATTCGTAATACCTTTGGAAAGCTCATTTATACTTTGCCAAATCCTGAAGAAAATTATGATTTAACCTTTATGTCTATTCAATCTAGAAGTCAGTTAGAGCGAATTAGAAAAACAAAAAATGTAATTTTTGCCGCTTCATTAGATGAAGAATCGAACGAAGGTAGACAAATTAGAGCTTTTTTAGATGATGGAATCGAAGCAAGAGTTAGAGCAGGAGAAAGCTTTGCTTTTCCTTTAGAAGATCAATGGTATAAAGATCAATATGTGCTCATTTTAACAAGCACTTCCGATTCTCTACTAGCTGCAAAAATTCTAAATACAGAAAATGCTTTGCTTTATAGTGCTACTGATAAAGAAATTTTAAGATGGCATTACGAAGTGTACGATAAAAAAGAACAAACCCATTATTCCGATTCTCTTTGGCGCGATCATGGTTTTATGGTCCGATTTCAACTTGATT
>JAYPYN010000114.1:0-1676 GCA_038154605.1 Balneolaceae bacterium | reverse complement strand
CATTAAAGGTGTTGATACACTTAATTTTCAAACCTATAGACGATTGTTGCCTGATAATGAACGGCGCATATGGATGTGGTGGAAGGATAATGTAAATGATATTAATTTTTTAGATAATCAATGGATTAACTCCACTCGAGATAGTTTAATGCAACTGTATATTAAAGGTAGTAGAGATAATATGTATGTATCTACTGAGTATAGGCGCCCAGTTGAAACAACAACATTTACCAAAGACGGATTATTTGCCTACGAAACCTTGGGCACATGGCATATGATTAATGGTGCTATGGGTGGCCCATTTGTAAATTTTACCTATTATGATTCTAATACACGTCGATTATTTATGATCGAGTTCAACCAATTTGCTCCCAAAGTGAGAAAAAAACTACCATTTGTACGTCAATTTAGGGCAATGGGCAGAACGTTCGAAAGTGATTCTACTTGGTCATCATCCATCAACTAGTTGTATTTGAACAATCAACCATCAAAATACTCCTTTATTAAGTATGCGTTAGAAAAACGGCGATTAGATAATCGTTTTCGAACTCTTACTTCTTTAAATCCATCATTGGATAAATCTGTAATTACCATCGATGGAAGAGAGTACCTTAATTTTTCCTCCAATGATTATTTAGGACTATCAACCCATCCAACGGTAATTAAGCGGTCGAAAGATTATCTAGAAAACTTTGGAGTCAGTTCGTCGTCGTCTAGACTAATTACTGGAACACTCTCTATTCATGAAGAATTAGAAAAAAAAATAAGTAATACCTTTGGCTATGAATCAGCTCTAATATTTAACTCCGGATTCCAAGCCAATCTATCCATTTTGTCGGCATTAGCAGATAGAAATTCAGTTATTTTTATCGATAAAAAATGCCACAATAGCCTTGTTCAAGGCGCCATTTTAAGTCGAGCTACCATTAAGCGATACCATCATAACAACTACGAGCATTTAGAAGAATTAATCTCCGCAGAAGATACATCTACATACAATAGAAAAATAATAGTATCTGAAACTGTATTTAGCATGGATGGAGATAGATGCCATATGGATGTGCTCGGCCAAATAGCCGAAAAATATAACGCACTTTTTTATTCGGATGATGCTCACGCCTTAGGAGTACTCGGCACTCAGGGATTAGGATTAAATTTTGGAATGAAAGGGGTAGATATAGGAATAGGTACTTTTGGAAAATCTTGCGGAGGATTTGGGGCTTTTGTTGGCTGTTCTAAACAGATGAAGAAATATTTGATCAATTTTGCGTCTGGTTTCATTTATTCAACTGCATTGCCACCATCGGTAATAGGTGGAATAGACGCTGCCATAGAACTTATTCCAACGATGGACAATGAGCGCCGTCACATTTTTGAATTACTGCATTACATGAAAACCAATTTATCCCCATATTTTAATATAGGAAATTCTGAATCTCAGATATTTCCAATTATAATTGGAGACGAATCTAAAACTTTGGATTTTTCTAATTATTTGCAAGATAGTGGTTTATGGGTTTCATCTATACGGCCACCTACGGTCCAAAATGGAGCTTCGAGAATAAGAATTACAATCACTGCTCGCCATACAAAAGAGCATATACAGCAGCTTGTAAAGGTTATGAGAAATTGGAATAATGGTTGAAATACATGCGTATCATGGCTGGGGATTTAGT
>JAYPYN010000113.1:4760-7176 GCA_038154605.1 Balneolaceae bacterium | reverse complement strand
CGTATAATCAATAGTTTCATAACTTCCACCTATATTTGCAGTAACATTCTCAGAATTTGCCGTATTTAGGCTGAGTGCAGCGAAAACAATAAAAACGAATGTAACGAAATAATATTTACACTTTTTCATAATATGTTTATTTGTGATTTTAGGGTTAAAAAATTTTAGTGATTAAATAATTTTCTTCAAAAAACTTTCTCTCCCCCTTTTGACACTCCCTTTTAGAAGGTGTCCTTTTTTATAGTTCCATCCAAAAAAATTTATTGAAATTAATGCTAACATCACTTTATTATGAAGCTCTTCTGTGTGATGTTATTGTTACGTGTTTTTCTTTTTTTAATTCAGTCAGGCATTTACCGGTATGCCTTTTTACGAACTTATAGAGGGCATTATCATCTTCAAACCCAAATTTCTTAGCCACACAGTAATAGATATCATCAGGGGATTTTGAGACACATTCATGTATTTTTAAAATTTTCATTTCGATGATCAGTTCTTTAGGTCGTTTACCGAGAGTGTTTCGAATTTTTCTGGAAAAATATTGTTCGGAATCATACCCCATTAATGTTGCCCAATCCTTTACAGTGTGGATTGAAATAATCTGATCTTCCAATGTTGTTAAAGCATCTTTGATATCTGTCATAATTTAAGTAATTAAGGGTTGAATTCTCCCTAAGCTAAATTTTCACTAAACAAACAATACAGCTTTATAGATACACTTAAATATCAATAATTTTATAGTCTTATTTTTAATTATCAATGTCAAGATATTTATACTATTCTTTTAAATAGAATGATATTAACCCAAATTATTTTAAAAAATGTAGTTTTGGCTTTATGAGTGCTTAAATTAAACCAAAAAATGATCCACACATATTCTAGTAAGCATGAAATAGGTACTTCAATATTTTTTCTTGGATTGTATCTATGGAGCGCACCTTACCTATAAAATTATTGGATGCGATACTTACAATGATGATCTTTCCCGATGATGTTCTAACATACCCACTTAAAGTACGAACACCACTCACATAACCAGTTTTACCTCTAAAATTATTATGTAGAACCGTATTTTTCATTCTATAAGCTAATGTTCCATCAATACCTGCTATCGAAAGGCTATTATAAAAGGTAGTGTATTCAGGATGGTTCTGCATCTTTACTAAAAAAGCCGATAACACACTGGTTGTTGTCAAATTTCCAGATGCCATTCCAGATCCGTCTTTCATTAATACGTAGTTGGTGTCTATCTGCATCCTCCCCAAAAAATCTCTCACATCGGCGATGCCTTGTTTAAAGCTACCCGGAATACCACGTTTTTCAGCAGCTAAGGTCTTCAACAACATTTCTGTATAAAAATTATCGCTTTCTTTAGTTGACCATTCGATGAGTTTTGATACTGGTTTAGAAGTGTGCGATGCAAGAATAGTAAATTTTGTATTTGGCAAAGTTTCACTTTTACTCTCTTGAATGGATTCAATTTCTGATACATCTGTATTTCGGAGTAAAAATTTCTTAAAACTATCTAAAAAGAAAAGATGGGCATTAGAAATAGCTAGTGATTCTTCTTCAAAATAACCCTGAGGTAGGGAGCTTCCCAAATAAAAGTGATTGGTACCTAGAATTTTTACGTATTCTTCATCGTAATTAGAATTAGCATTTCCTATGATCTGTTTATTATCAAATTCCACATAATTTGTTTGATAGGGAAACCAAGAAATCTTGGGCTGACCTCCGATTTTTCCGTTTGCTTCAACAACTAAATCTACAGCATTATTATTAAATGAAAGGGGATTGATTTCTACCCCATAATAAAAGCTTAAGTCATCCCAATCCCAACCTTTTGGAAATAGTTGATTATCAAAAAAAGAGATATCAGCCGATATATTTCCCTTAATATTTTTTATTCCTTGGGCATTTAATTGATGAAGGAAGGATCGGAATACAAACTCTCTGTCTCCATCATACATTATTCCTGAGATACTAGGATCCCCTGATCCCACAATAATTAAATCACCAATCCATGTATCTGCATGCAATTCACCTTCTCCATAAATAGTAGTTGTAAATTTATAATCAGAACCTAGACCATCTAAAACAGCAGCAACGGTAAATAATTTTTGATTAGAAGCTGGAATAATGAGTTTATCGGAATTGAATTCTTCTAGTACAATCCCATTGGTATCACGTATGGACACCGACCAAAATGCACCTATCTTGGAGTTTTTTTCTATGATAGATGCAATATCTTGAGCGGGGAGTGAGCTGGCAGCCATTAAAAAAAGAAAAAAAATGAAACTGCGACAATGCCTGATCATAAAAACTTAGTGAACGAAATACTTTTCTTCTTCTTCTTCCATATAATAATTTGAAACAATAATAAATTCACAATCTATTTCTCTATTTTCAAGATTAA